>NZ_JAGHZN010000011.1:0-102933 GCF_017746735.1 Roseofilum sp. Guam
GAACCAGTGTGAATCCCTTTATGATGCCATCATAGAAGCTTTTAAGATATTGTCCTAACTCTCCCTTTCTTTGCTATACCAGTTTTGGAGATATAATTTTATTGCTAAAATTAAGAGTTGCTGCTTGGGCTGAGTTCGATACCCAAGTCAGTGAGGACAGAATCAAGCCAGAGATAATAGAATCTGTGGCAATTTTCCACAAATGCTTCATGATAAATTTATTGCAGTATAAATTAAACTCTTGCCATTATTCCGTAGAAATTTTAGATCGACTATTGGATAATGTCGGGATCTATATCTCGATCCAAGTCAAAAAATGCTTTTCTCGATCGGGGAATGTTGGATATAATCAGAAGGTGTCGGATTTTTATAAGGAAAGCTTAACTGTGCTGTTATGAGTATCAATAATATTGTGGAGTGGGCGGAAGAGCTTGTATTTACTCATACGGGAGAACATTTAGACGATTTGCAACGGGCGATTTTACGGGAAGCGTTTCAGGGGCAGAAGTATGCAAAAATTGCTCAAGATCGGAGTATTACAGAGGGGCATGTTCGAGATAGTGCGTCTCAATTGTGGAAAATAATGTCGGATGCGTTTGGGGAAAATATAAAAAAGTCTAATCTGAGATCGACGATAGAAAGGCTTCACTATGCGAATATTTCACATTTTGGTCATGATATTGTTCATATTGGAGATATTAAGGTATGCGGTAAGGGTTCTCCTGTGGCAAAGTCTTCAGAGGAGAAACGGAAAGCACCGCACATTGATTTAGGACTTGCGCCGGAAATTTCTTGTTTTTATGGACGAAAGGAGGAACTGGAAAGGCTGGAAAGTTGGGTGAGTTGCTCTCGCTTAATCTTGCTGCTGGGACTTCCGGGAATTGGTAAAACATCTCTGGCGCTGAAATTGATCGATCGCATCCAAAATCAGTTCGATCGCATCCTCTATTACAGTCTCCAGTTCTCTCCCCCTTAACGGCGACTCTCAGGCATCTGTTGCAGGTTCTCACAGACTCTGAAGAGACTCCCCATGAACTGGAAGCACAACATAAAGAACTCTTGAAGGCACTGAAGCGCGATCGCCACCTCATCATTCTCGACGATCTGCAAACTCTTTTTGCACCACACCAATCGGCTGGGCACTATTTACCCAATCTAGAGAATTATCGCACATTTTTTCGGCTTTTAGAACAAGTCCCCCATCAAAGTTGCATCATTCTCATCAGCGATGAACAACCGAAAGAGCAGACAACTAGCCAAATCTTGCGCTTAAACGGACTCGGCAAAGAGGCAACCGACATTTTCCGCTATCATCAACTCCTAGATGAAGAAGACTGGGAAAAACTGAGTCTTCGCTACCACCATCATCCCCTCTGGTTAACTGGGGTATCCCAACTCATTCGAGACCTGTTTCAAGGTAGCGTACACCAATTTCTAGAACAAGATATCCTCTTAATTGATGCTATCCAAGACCAATATCAGCGCCGCTTTAACCGCTTATCGGATTTAGAACAACAGCTACTGCAAGACATGGCGCAATTTTCTGCACCCGTTGGCTTGGGAGAACTGTTGAAAGCGCGATCGCAACCGGCTACAATTCTCCTCAATACCCTCCAATCTCTACAACGCCGACTGTGGATAGAAACCGTAGAAACTCCTCCATGGACGCTCTCTCCCCTAACCATGACGTACTTAAAATTAATCGGTGGCAAGTATGGCTAAGGATAAGTATCATCAGCTCGTAAAGACAGCTCTAGTTAATGAGGGATGGTCTATTACAGATGATCCCCTATTTGTGAGTGCTGGTAGCCGTAAGGTTCAAGTCGATCTAGGCGCTCAACGACTGATTGCGGCTGAACGAGATCATGAAAAAATTGCTGTAGAAGTGAAAAGTTTTGTGGGACTATCTACATTACATGACTTTTATGAAGCTTTGGGACAATTTAACTTTTACCAATACGCTCTAGAAAAGGTCATGCCAGACCGGGAATTATTTTTAGCCGTTCCATCTGATATCTATTATGATTTTTTTAAAGAAGACTTTATTCAAGGATTGATCGCTCATCATCAAGTCAAATTAATTACTTATCGAGTTGAAGAAGGAGTCATTGAACAATGGATAAGGTAGCAGAATATAAAGCAATTGTCCGTGAAATCGCTGTAGAAATTGGGCAGTTAGGCGATCGCCCAGATCATCCGATTAAAAACCAAATTATTTTAGATGACGAGCGCGGCCACTACTTACTTTATTTCAATGGATGGCAAGGAGAGAGGCGTACCTATGGTTGCTATTTTCATGTCGATGTGAGCGAAGATGGCAAAGTTTGGGTGCAACATGATGGCACAGATCTGCGTATTGCCCAACAGTTTCTGGATCGCGGTATTCCTCATGATGATATTGTTCTCAGCTTTCATGCTCCCGTCAAGCGACCCGATACAGGATTTGCCCTAGGATAAAGTGAGAGTAGATATAGGTTAACCTGCCGAGATTATACGCCAAGTGATATGAATACTAATGTTGACCGCAAAAGCGTTTTAAGATTACCCTTAGCCGAGCGAAATCGGATCTTACAAGAGCAAGCCGAAGCCATGGTAAACCATTATCAGGAAGACGATCAATGGCGAGAATGGACAGATTTAGATAGCGATCGCTTTTATGACTATGATGCTTGTAGTCGATTTGAATAAAATTGATACACTACGATCTATCTACAACTCATCGATCCCTGAGAAGCAAGGGGCTAAGAGCAACTTGTCTCCTAAGAATGGGGGTAGGTTGCGCGATCGCTAACTCAACGCTAACATTAAGAAAAGTTAAAGCTATTGACACAAGTCCCCAAATATGGGTTGAAATTGCGTCAACCGACTCTCGCGTAAGGAGCAACCGTAGTGATATCCCAAGTAAACTTAGCCCCAACTGCCCTACAAACAACCCAGGAACGAGACACTGAGCGGTTTTTCCGAGAAACAGTAGGGCGTTGGTCTTCCCAGCGACGCTACTATACGCTACCGGATGGAGACCCCCAAGAAATTTCCAGTATTATTGAAATTACCTATTTACCCCAAGGAAGTGAACCCCTACGGCATTTGGCTAGGTTACATCAGTTGGAAGATGAGACCCTACTGTCATTCGGTTCTGTGGTGAGTTGGGACGCTCAAGAGTCTGTTACAGGGAAAAAGCAGTCTAAGGGAGAAACAGTGATTGGGGTTTTAGGAAACTTGTTATATCGCGATCACGGTTTTGCCACCTCTAAACCCGTTACAGCAGACTATTATCTCCCTAATCCCCACACCTTGTGCTTACGCACTGAATACAACCAGTCGGTATTTGAAGAAGAAATTAAACTGGTGGGTCAGCAGTATCGCACGAGACAAACCATTATCTCCCGTGCAGGAGAAGAACAAATGATTGGTCAATATCTAGAAAAACGGCTTGATTAAACCGATGACTAAGGGGGGTAACCTGCACTCGAAATTGCCTCGACCCGCCATTATCAATCATCACCCCTGACCCACATTCCCAATCTGTTGACCCACGATCATGAAGCATAAGGTGTGAGTGATAATAATACTTGGGGTACTGTCGTAAGGAGTACAAATATAGTGTGGCGAACCCTAATTCTCTCCCTTCTCTCATTCCCTATCTTTTTCGGTTCAGGGACGACTGTTGCTGAGGCTCAAGTGGCTGATGTACCAGTTTTCGACAATAATGGTGACTTTCAATCATCTCGTGTACTTGGCAATCGAGGAACTTATCAACAGAAACAATGGTTGGTAGTCGATCCCGATCCAAAGGGTTTAAATTGTCGTGATAACCAGTTTTCTGTTGTCGTGACTCTTAGGTATGGTTCAGTGGTAGATGCTGTTTTTAGCAGTAACCAAGACAATGCGATGAGGTTGATCGATGGTAATCCCTGGCTTAGGGTTTCTGCCAGTTTTCTTGATATCCAAACTCGGAATACTGGTGAGCGTTTAGACACTTACATTTGTTATGTTCGTGCCAATAGAGAGTATATCGCACCGATTAACCCGGACTCACAAGGCCGATAAAGCGACAAGGAGAGGCGATCGCGACTCATGATAGTTAATGTAGTGCATTAGAAACCTCCTGTTGCTGTTGTACTTTAGCGCTCCGATCTACCCTAATAGCGCTAAAGTACAACAACGGAGGAAATATAAAGCACTTTTCTCTGCTATATCAGATACATTAACGACTGTTTTTAACGATCGCGAGAACAGCGAAACGCTCCACCCAATCTGTTATTTGCTCCCCTTATCTCCCCATCCCCCTACCACAAAGCCAAGCGCTGTAACTTACCGCTAGTAGGAGTGGATTTCCAACCCACTCCTACCGGGAATTAATAATAACTGCCAGTTTTGCGATGGTGAACGGCGGTTACCCCAGTTTTATCAAAGACTTGACCGCTCTGAACGGTGGCGTAAACCATCCAATGGTCACCGCATTCCATGCGATCGCCAACCGTACATTCGAGATAAGCGAGAGCATCTTTGAGAATCTTAGCGCCATTTGATGCCGTTTCCGTTTCCAAGCCCACAAACCGGTCTTCTCCAGGGGCAAACTTGCGTGTAAATTGGCGAGTTAAGGGACTATTTTCAGGCAAGATATTCAGCACAAAGCGATCGCCCGAATGGGTTAAAGACTCCATCGCCCGATCTTTGGCCACTGCAACGGTTAACCCTGGCGGATTAAATGTCGCTTGAGACACCCAACTGGCGAGCATTCCACTATGTAACTCTCCTCGATGGGCCGAAACCACGCACAGCGATCCAACAACCCGGCCGACTGCTTGAGCCGTGCGATCGCTACTTGATACATTGACAGATTGCCTGGGAGTGCGTCGTTTGAGATCCCTCTTCAACTGTTGAGCAAAATCAATCCCAGCTTCCTTACATTGCTGCAAAATAGCATCCGTAGGAGCAAACTTGACCCGGATTGGCTCAAAGCCAAACTTATATCCAGCATCGAGTAACTTACTCTCTAAAATATCGATCGCCTCTCCACTCCAACCAAAGGAGCCAAATACACCCGCTAATTTCGTTTTCGCCGCAGTTGATAAGACGATTCCCAAAGCGGTTTGGACTTGGGTGGGGGGATGGCCCGCTAAAGTTGGAGAACCTAAAATAAAGCCATCACACTTTTCTACCTGGGCCTGAATTTCAGCCGGATCGGCCAGTTCACAATCAATCAACTCAACCGCGACACTCGATTTCGTAATTCCACGGGCGATCGCCTGAGCTAATGTTCCTGTATTCCCATAAGCCGATGCATAGATTAGGGCTACGGATAGCTCCTGTCCGCTTTGCTTCTCGCTCCAACTGCGATAGAGCTGTGTTAACTCCTGTTTTCCATAGCGTACCAAGGGGCCATGGCCAGGAGCATAAAACCGAGTGGGTTTATCTTTGATCCGGTCTAGGGCGGTCAGCACCTGTCGAGGTTGGGCGGCATGGATACAGTCATAATAATAGCGTCGGTCTTCACTATAAAGTTTCCAGCCTTCATCCAACACTTGATCTCCGCAGACATGAGCACCGAAAAACTTATCGGTAAACAAGATTTGTGATACAGGGTCATAGGTGCAGATGCCATCGGGCCATCGTGGGGTAGGGGTAGGGATAAACTGAAGGTGATGGCCTTGTCCTAGATCTAGGTCTAGATCCGATCGGTTCACCAGTTGCACCTTGACCTCTAAATCCTCGTCTTGCCACAGTTTATCCAGGGCTAACTTAGCCGCTTTTGAGCAAACTAAGGTGAGTTTAGGAGCAAGTTTGAGGAGTGCTTTTAATGTTGCACCTCGATTGGGATTGAAATGCTGAACGATCGCATAATCAATGGAGGCCAGATCGAGTCGCTCTTGAAGTGCTTTGATATAGTTCTCGGTAAAGGATTCTCCAGGAGGATCGATCAGGGCTATCTTATCGCTTTGAATCAGGAATGAGTTTGCCGTTGTTCCCTTTTGTAGGGAATATTCGACTTCAAATTTTAAACGATCCCAAGTGCGCGATCGCAATAGGGTAGTTTGGCGATCGAGGTAAACAACTTGGACATCACGGGGTTTGATTAGGGAGGACATAAGCTCAAGGTGGAGTGCTTCACGCTAGGGAATAGGAAATAGGGAATCGGGTTATGGTACATGGCTTTGGGGATGTAACCTTGTATTTGACGGGCAGCGGATTTATGTCCGCAATAGGCCAAAACACTGTAACCGTAACTTGTACTAAAATACCATGCATAATGGGTGCAATTAGGGAATAGGGAATAGGCAATCGAAAAAAAACTGAAGCACAAAGCGCTATAATGATGGGCTGGCTAATAACGGATAGAGAGAGATGAAAGTGGGACAGAAAACTCGTGTGGGGGCGATCGGAGGTGGACAATTAGCCTGGATGATGGCTTTAGAAGCCCAAGCATTGGGGATTGAATTGATTGTACAAACCCCTAAATCGAGCGATCCAGCCGTCTCTAGAGCTTCAGATGTTATTTTCGGGGCGATCGCTGATGCGGGCGCTACAGAGCAGTTAGCACAGCGCTGTGAGGCAATCACGTTTGAAAATGAGTTTATTGATTTAGATGCTCTCTTTCCTCTAGAAAAGTCAGGGGTCTGTTTTCGTCCTAGTTTGTCAGCTCTCCAACCCTTATTAGATAAGTACGATCAGCGCTCTTTTCTTCGAGAATTAGGGCTTCCGGTTCCCTGGTTTCAGAATTTAGATTGGCATCAGATTCCGGAAAATCTACGTTTTCCTTTGGTTTTGAAAACCAGAAGACAGGGTTATGATGGTCAGGGAACTTTAATTTTAAAAGATTGGGATCAGTTCCATCAAGCGGCAAAAACCTTTGCTGATATCCCCGTTTTATTAGAGGAATTTGTACCTTTTGAACGAGAATTAGCAGTGATGGCAGCTCGATTTTCCTCTGGGGAAATTGTTGTGTATCCAGTGGTGGAAACGAAACAAAGGAATCAGGTGTGCCACTGGGTGTTAGTGCCGGCTCAAGTCGAAGAAAAGGTGCGACAAAAAGTTGAAGAAATTGCCCATACATTGCTCAATGAGTTAGACGTGATTGGAATTTTTGGTATTGAGTTTTTCTTGACAACAGATCGCCAGGTATTAGTGAATGAAATTGCTCCTCGTACCCATAATTCGGGGCATTTTAGCTTAGATGCTTGCCAAACGTCCCAATTTGCCCAACATTTGCGATCGGTGGCAGATTTACCCGTGGGCGATCCGAGTTTGAAGTCTGCCGGAGCAGTGATGGTGAACTTATTGGGCTATGAAGATTCAGAGAGTGACTATGTAGAAAAACGGGAGGTATTAGCCCAAATTCCGGGGAGTCATGTCCATTGGTATGGCAAACCTGAAGTGAGACCGGGACGCAAGTTAGGTCATGTTACCGTCTGTACCGATAGCACAGAACGGGAGGCGTTGGTAGCGATCGCCGAAAAAATTGAATCGATTTGGTATCCAGGATAAGAATCTCTAATCTCCCCTAGCCGCCCCCTGAAAATTGGCTTACAATAGCTCTCAAGATAGGCTGCGGCGTTGGTGACTGCCAATAACGTTTTATGATCTATGCTTGACTTAATAAGGGAACTGAACCAAGATCCTAGCAGCAGTAAACCGAGCCAGTACTCGGAAACGAATGCGGGGACTTCAGTACCCACCTGGTAACCCCAGGTCAAAAGCTGAGGCAAGACGGCGTTGCGGTCTATCTCACCGAGAAATTAGGCAATAGGCAACAGAGAATTAAGAAAATTAACGCCACAAGGGACTTGAGTGATGATAAAATCAAGGATGCTCTGGAAAGGAGCGCACTTGTGTTTTTCTCTACTGCAATTCCTATGACGAAAACCTTTACTGTTGAAATTAATCACCAAGGAACAAGCTATACGATTGAAGTTCCTGAAGATCGCAAAATTCTAGAGGTAGCGAATGATTATTCTCAAGAAGGGAAATTACCTGAATTACCTCAGTCTTGTTTAGCAGGAGTCTGTGAAACCTGTGCTGTATTAGTGACAGAAGGAAGCGTGCGCTATCGAGATGAGAATGATGCGATGGGGTTGAGTCCTGCGTTGCGCGAGAAAGGATATGCTCTGTTGTGTTCCGCTTACCCTCAATCGGATATTAAATTGGTGACAGAGAAAGAGGATGAAGTCTATGACCTCCAATTTGTGAAATAGTAAAGTCTCAACACCAATGATCCATTACCAGCGCGAAGCGCCATAAAGATATGACGACTCACTTTATTACAGCCGAAATTGATTTACAAGCTACGCCCAACCAACTGCATCAAGACATTGAAGCAGAACTCGAAAAGCGGGGGGAACCTTTGCGTTGGGCAGTGACTGCCGTGGATGAAGAGCAGCAAAAGGCGACGGTAGAAGCGGTGGTGATCCAAGAGGCGTGAATCATCGTCCCTATACGGTTGTTTTAATTATCCCGACGGGCATTGGTGCAGCCATCGGGGGCTATGCAGGAGATGCCCTACCTGTAGCTAAAGCGATCGCCTCCATCAGCGATCGCCTCATTTCCCATCCCAATGTCCTGAATGGCGCATCTCTCTATTGGAATATCCCCAATGGCTTGTATGTGGAAGGCTATGCCCTAGACCGGTTTGCCGCCCAAGACTGGGGACTGCGCCCCGTAAACAGTAACCGCATTGGCTTACTGTTAGATCGGGCGATCGAGCCAGAGTTGCGCACTCGTCATCTACAAGTAGCGGATGCAGCACGGGCAACCTTGGGATTAAACATTACTGGATATATCATTACCGATCGCCCCTTAGAAGTGCAGTTAACCCAGGGAGAAAGTCATGCCAGTTGGGGAACCCTCGGCAACCCGGATAGCTTACTCAGAGCGGCGGAAAAACTGAAAGAGGAACAGGGAGCAGAAGCGATCGCCGTCATTGCCAGGTTTCCCGACGATACCGACAGTGAAGCCTTACACGATTATCGCCAAGGGAAAGGTGTAGACGCCATTGCTGGCCTAGAAGCCATTATCTCCCATCTGGTGGTTCGCACCTTGGGCATCCCCTGTGCCCATGCTCCTGCCCTGCAACCCCTTCCCCTCAACCCTCAGCTCTCGCCCCGTTCTGCGGCTGAGGAACTTGGATATACTTTTTTGCCCTGTGTTTTAGTCGGACTCAGTCATGCCCCCCAACTCCTGACTCCGTTGGCTCCCTATTCCCCCCAACCGACCGATATTTGGGCCGATCAAGTCGATGCAGTGGTGATTCCCGCAACAGCCTGTGGGGGGAGTGCTATCTTAAAGTTAAGTCAAACCTCGACTTGCATCATTGCCGTGAGTGAGAATACAACCGAGATGCGATCGCCTCCAGAACTACTCAAAATCCCAGCGGTGCGAGTAAACTCTTATTTAGAAGCCCTTGGAGTCTTAGTCGCCCATCGGTCTGGGGTAAGCCTAGAATCTCTTGGGTCGAACCTATTGCCTTTATAGGGGAAGGGATAAGCGACCCCAAAATTGACCTTTCTTCACCTAAACGCCTGTGAGTGACCAACATAATCCAGACTTGGAACCCATGACCCGATCGCAAATCCTGATTGCCATGGGAGTGACGGCCGTTATTCTACTGATTATCGCTAAACTGTGGTTGGCGATCGGTTCGATCGTGCATCTTCGCGCTCAATGGGAACTGGGTAAACTGGCGATCGGTATCTTGCTTGGTCTAGGGATTACTGCTGCTAGTGCCCTAGTTTATAGTGTATGGCCAGCCTATCGCCAAAGTGCCGATGTTTACCTCGGTCTTGTTCTCAAACCCTTAACCTATCCTGATATTCTCTGGTTAGGCTTACTGCCGGGTTTAAGCGAAGAATTTCTCTTTCGAGGGGTGATGCTCCCTGCCCTAGGATTGAACTTTACTGGTTTGATCTTATCAAGTCTCTGTTTTGGTGTTTTACACTTGAGTGGTAGCAATCAATGGCCGTATGTCATTTGGGCGACCCTAGTCGGACTAGCCCTAGGATATAGTGCTTTAGCCACCGGTAACTTACTGGTTCCGATTTTAGCCCATATTCTCACGAATCTAGTCTCTAGTTTCACCTGGAAAATGGGCAATCCAACTTAAGCAGTTAATCTTCTACTCACTCCAGCTTTTTGAATTCAGCTAGGAGGTTCAGGTGAAACCATACCCATACAACCCCCATCAGATTAGGGTAGCTCTAACAGCCTTAGGTTTATGGAGTTGCCTACTTTTGTTTGGGTTAGTGTTTGCACCTTTAGAGGGTGTCAACAGCTTACAGCAGATTTATCCTTTAATTAGCATTCTACTACCTCTGATGCTCCTCTCCTACTGGGGAGGATTGAAAGTAGGGTTAGGGAGTGCTATAGTAGCGAATCTCGTTCTTATCTATAATCATTTTATTCCTGGCGATCGCCTTTTTTTCCCCCATACCCCTTTGGAATTGGGTTTATCGGGGTTCCTCATGTTTAGTCTTGCCCTTTTCATCGGTCATACCCAGGATCAAAATAAATCATTGATCGGCAAGCTTCAAAATACCCAAAATTCCTTAGACAAAAGTTTAGATAGACTCACGAGCTATAATATCCTGCTTCAAGAGCTACTCCGGGAAAGCCATGTTTACTATCAATCTTTAGCTGATATTTTACCCCAAATTATCTATCGGGTCGATTGCGAAGGAAAGTTAACCTTTGTTAATCAAGCCTTTTTAAGAACCCTAGGTCATGAAGAAACAGAGATTATTAATAAACGCTTAGACCAAGTTTATCCTCCAGAGTTAGCCCAAAAATTTATGAGTGAAGATCAATGGGTTCAAGAGACAGGAAAGGTGTTAGATCGGATTGATTCTCAAGGCTTTCCCCCTAGCGATCGCCCCCATTATTTTCATGTCATTAAAACGCCCATACACAATGCCCATGGGGATATTGTTGGCACTCAATCCGTGAGTTTAGATATTACTGAGCGTCACAGTATTTTAGAAGCTCTGCAAAAAAGTCAAAAACGCTATGAATTGGCAACTCAAGCAGGTAGAGTGGGCATTTGGGAATGGGATTTTATCGAAAACACCTTTAAATTAGATGCTAGTTTGCAACAGTTATTAGGGTATCAGACTGAAGATGAGCAGCCGGAGTTAAAAGACTGGTCAAAACGAATTTATAGCGAAGATAAAAGAACCTTAGTTCAACAAATTCATCGAGTTATTAATGGAGAAATTAAACACTACGAAATTACGCAAAGACTCATCCATAAAAATGGGACTATTCGTTGGTTTCTGTTGCGCGGCAGTGTGCAAAGAAATGAGCAAAATCAAGCTATTCAGTTAATGGGGACAGGGACTGATATTACCGAATTTAAAGCAACTGAAGAAGCCTTGATTAAAGCGGAGAAGAAATATCATAGTATCTTTGAAAATGCCATTGAAGGTATTTTTCAATCCACTCTAGATGGTGCCTTTATTAATGTTAATCCTGCATTTGCCAAGATTTTAGGGTATGCCTCACCGGAAAATCTTATACAAATTATTGAGAGTATTCAACAACAAGTGTATGTGGATTCACAACAGCGCGATCGCTTGATTAACCTCATTGAGGAAAAGGGAGAAGTCTTAGGATTTGAATCTCAAGTTTATCGTATTGACGGGAGCCAAATCTGGATTTCGGAAAATTGTCATGCCGTGCGAAGTAACAAAGGTCATTTACTATACTTTGAAGGTACAATTGAAGATATTACGGAGCGCAAGAAAGCCCAAGATATACTAGAGTACCATGCATTTCATGACCCATTAACTGGCCTGTGTAATCGTTCAGCATTAGTGGGTAAAATTGAAGAGTGTTTAACTCAAGTACGGGGACAAACAGGACATTTTTTTACGGTTTTAATGATCGATCTCAATCGCTTTAAGATCATTAATGATAGTTTAGGTCACTTTGTAGGAGATCAACTCTTAATTAGCGTGGCGAGACGATTAGAAACCTATGTGGCTAATTGCGGAATTGTATCTCGATTGAATGGGGATGATTTTGCCGTTCTGATTCCAGAAATCCAGAATTATGAGGAAATTATGGAATTAGCAGATTGTATGGAAGAAGCACTCGCCCATGAGCCGTTTTGGGTGCAAGGTCATGAAGTGTTTCTCAGTGCTAGTATAGGCATTGTTTTATCCCATCATGCATCTACCGGATTGGTTTATGAGAATGCCGAACGTTTACTCAAAGATGCAGATACGGCGATTCATCATGCCAAACGCAAGGGTAAAAATCATCATCAATTGTTTGATAGTACCATGCGATCGGTCGATGAATGTCAGTTTCAGTTAGAAATGGATTTGCGTCGGGCGATCGAACGACAGGAGTTTTGTCTGTACTATCAACCGATTATTTCTTTACATACCGGAAAAATTAGTGGATTTGAATCGTTAATTCGGTGGAAAACCCAGGAAAATCAAGTGGTTAGTCCGGGTCGGTTTATTCCTTTAGCGGAAGTAACGGGTTTGATTGTGACCATAGGAGAATGGGTGATTGATGAGGCTTGTAGACAAATTAAGCAGTGGGAAATCGATGGCTTGTTATTCGATCCCTTCTATGTGAATGTGAATGTGGCCGGTCGCCAGTTTTCTCAAGCGGGCTTGGTCGATATTATTATGCAATCTTTGCAGCGACATCAATTACCCCCCAATTATTTCCAAGTGGAAATTACGGAAGGGTTAATGATGGAAAATTTGGACTCTGTGGTGAAGCAATTATGCCAACTGCAAGAGTTAGGGGTCAATCTTTGTATTGATGATTTTGGCACGGGACATTCGAGTTTAAGTCGCCTCCAGTTGTTTCCTATTGATACCCTGAAAATCGATCAGTCGTTTATTCCCTTAAATTCTGAGGTGGAAAAAGATTGGGAGTTGGTGAAATCGATTGTGAATTTGGGCCATAGTTTGTCGATGCATGTGGTGGCTGAGGGGGTGGAAACAGTGGAACAGCAACAGAAGTTGACGGAATTGGGGTGTGATTATGGACAAGGGTATCTGTTTGCGAAACCCTTGACACAGGAGGCGGTGAGAGAGTTGTTACAGCAAAATCCCGTTTTCTAAGCGTTCAGGAATCTTCTGACTTGTTCTAAGATGCGTTCGGAAGCGTGACCATCTCCAAAGGGGTTAATAGCGGTTGCCATGCGCTGATAGAGGTCGGTTTGAGAGAGCAGTTCAGAGGCAGCATTCAAGATAGAGCGAGACTCTGTACCGACTAAGCGAGCAGTGCCAGCGGCGATCGCCTCTGGACGCTCTGTGGTCTCCCGCAGCACCAATACCGGTTTGCCTAACGAGGGGGCTTCTTCCTGAAGTCCTCCAGAGTCGGTTAACACAAAATGACAAGCGGCGATCGCCCCCACTAACTGGGCATAATCTAAGGGTTCCGTTAAAAAGATGCGATCGTGGTTGCCGAGGATTCGCTGTAAGGGTTCGCGGACTGTGGGATTGCGGTGTAAGGGCAAAACCAGGGCAGTATCGGGGAATTGGGCTAAGATTTGTCGGAATCCTTCGGCGATCGCCTCTAACGGACTGCCCCAATTTTCCCGCCGATGTACCGTCGCCAATAACACCCGATATTTAGACCAGTCTAACCCCCCAATCTCACACCCACTCTGAGATTCAGCCACCTTCAAGAGCGCATCAATCACTGTATTTCCCGTTTGATGAATCTCTCCCACCACTCCAGAGCGCTGTAAATTCTCCACTGCCAACTCCGTCGGGGCAAAATGTAAATGGGCCAACTGGGAAATCAAGCGTCGATTCGCCTCTTCTGGATAGGGATTCCAAAGCTGATCCGTCCGTAATCCAGCCTCCACATGGGCAACTGGGATTTTCTGGTAAAATGCCGCTAACGTCGCTGAAAATGCCGTGGTCGTATCTCCCTGTACAATGACCAAATCTAACCCCAACTCCATAAACAGAGCTTCTAAACCCTGCAAACTGCGACACGTAATATCCGTAAGTGTCTGTTTCGGCTGCATAATCTGCAAATTATGGTCAGCCGTTAGCCCAAATAACTCCATCACTTGGGCGACCATCTCTTGATGTTGACCCGTTAAAATCACTTCAGTTTCAAACTCTGGAGCCGCTCTAAACTGTGCGATCGCAGGCGCTAACTTAATCGCCTCTGGGCGAGTGCCCATAATAATCCCAATTCGCCAAACTTTAGACATACTTTATACAAATAAAACAGAAAAAGGGGAGTACAATAAGTACAATACAAATTGCCTGCTCTCTCTTGAGCTAATCCAGGAGACAGTAAACCTGAAAATAAAGAGTACAATAAGTCCAACCGTTCTTCGGTCCAGAACCTCTTGGATGCCATCTTACAGCTTAACCTTTTGATGCATCGATCGCCGATGCCCGAAGCTTGATGCTTTTTCTATACTGATGTATTGTACAGGACTTAGCTATGACCCAATCTCCCCAGAAAAAACCCCCCTCTCCTCCCCCTCGTCCCCCAGCACCTCCTCCGCGTGCAGCCGCTAGTGCGGATGGAGCCACCCAACAAATGCCGGCCAGAACCATGCCCATGAATCCGCAGGCAGCGAAGGCGAAGGCGAAGGCAGCTCCCCCTCCAGGAGCAGCGCCCAAAGCCGCCAAGCGGTCAGCGGCCAAAGCAGGGCCGAGTCCCGGTAATCCCACCCTCCAAGAAATTGTTAAACGAGCCGATGAAGAAGGGGTCTCCGATATCCACGTAGGGGTCAATGAGATTCCCCGTTTTCGGAAACGGGGTGATATTACCAGTTTGGAATATCCCAAAACTGACCTGAATACCTTCATGAGCTGGTTGCGAGAATGTATGACGGATGAAGAAATTCGTCAATTCCAAGACCACCTCGATTTTGACGGTGCGTTTGATTTTGGCTTTGTGCGAATTCGGATTAATGTCTTTGATTCCTTAGCCGGGCCAGCGATGGTGTTGCGCCTGATTCCATCGAATATTTTGACGATGGAACAGTTGAAATCTCCAGAAGTGTTCAAGGATATCTGTCACTATCACAAGGGGCTGATTCTGGTGACAGGGCCCACGGGTTCCGGGAAATCGACCACCATGGCGGCGATGATTGACTATATCAATCGGAACATGGCCCACCATATTATTACGATTGAAGACCCGGTGGAATTTGTCCATGTGAGTCAAAAAGCTTTGGTGAAACACCGGGAAGTTGGCCGCCATACCCGCGAATTTAAAAATGCCCTGAAAGCGGCTCTGCGGGAAGACCCCGATTTGATGCTAGTGGGAGAGATTCGGGATAAGGAAACGATGGGAATTGCTCTCAAAGCTGCCTCTACCGGTCACTTGGTTATGGGAACCCTGCACACCAATAGTGCGGTAAAAACAATTGAGCGGATCATGGGGATGTTTCCCCCGGCAGAACAGCCCGCTCTGCGAGTGTCCTTGGCGGAATCTTTAGTCTGTATTGTTGCCCAAGGTCTATGTAAAACAACGGATGGTAAGCGGGCAGCATTCCATGACATCATGATTGCTACGGATGCGGTGAAGGAGTATGTGATCAAAAATGACTTGGAGGCCATTACCCAAATCATGCTTCGGTCAGAGTTTGAAGGGATGACGACGATGAATAAGGCTCTGTATAATCTCTATCAAGAAGGTCGGATCACGGAAGAAACAGCCCTAGAGAAATCGCCAACGCCAAATGAAATGGCTCAATTCCTCCGAGGTCGGATTTAATTTAGACCAAGGGAATGATGGGTTCTGAGTCATTCAAAGCGATCGCCCTGTTCACTCCTGGGGGGGATATTGTTTACTGTATCGATCCAAGTAAACGGAATCGATGGCATATTGATCTGTGTGCTAAATTACAAACCCTTTTGGATCTCTGTGCCCCCCCCCATTTTTTAGTCCCCTGTTATACGGCAACCCTAGATCGATGGATTGATCCCTACACTCAGCAAATCCATTGTGTGGCTGAAGCTTATCCCCTGGTGTTTGATTATGCACCGCTGTTAAATGCCCTATTTGGCTTAGAGGTTGAGTGGAAACGAGTATCTTGTGATACTGAGCTGTGCGATCCGATCGCGATCGCCTCCTATTACGAGCAATTTCCCCAACTCTGGGAAGATCATGATTGGGTGGTGCGAGTCCAACATCGCTCTATAGAAGAGATGCAACCGGACTTATCCCTAGAAGAATTTAATCCCCATGGCTATATTTTTCGCTTATTTGTCTCTGGAAATCACAACACAACAGAGCGACTGTTACACAAAGTTCATTTGTTTTTAGAACAAAGTCTTTCTCAACCCTACACCCTAAAAGTGATTGATATTCTCAAACATCCCGATCTCGCCGAACAAGATCAGGTCTTAGCGACTCCCACCCTACTCCGGGTTTGGCCCCAACCCATGCGTCGCGTGGTCGGAGAAATTGAATATCAGGAGCAACTATTTCGCTTGATTCATTAGGGAATGGGGAATAGGGAGAGCTAGATATAATACTAAATATAATAGGGGTGAGTTTCTGAGGTTGAGCTATGACAGAGGAAACGCGAGAAGAGCAACAAGAAGAACAGCGATCGGAATCAGTAACAATTGATAACGCATCCGCTCGCCAATGGATTCGCGAACCGCTGTTGACGTTTGTGCGGTGGATGCCATTAGGGGGGAGTGGCGGCGCATTTATTGCCTTCCTGTTTCAACAAGAGTGGTTTATGGCAGTGCTACTATTGCCAGTGAATGCGGTTACTGTCGTTTGGGCTGCTTATTCTGATAGTTTTTTGAGAACCCTAGCCGAGATCTACGAAGAGAGAGGAACAGAAGACGCGAAAGGTTTAATTGCCTGGATAGACCAGACAAATCAAAGAATTACTTCTGCAATTCAATGGCAGTTGGCGGGAGTTGAAGACAAATACTTAACGTTGCAAGGGAATATGTGGCCAGACTTTGAAATGGAAGGTTTTAATCCGGCATTAGGTACTTATACTCTATTATTAAATGAAGTCTTTGTTCCATTGGGTTTAAGTAATTCTTTTATTCAGAATTTAGCAGGAGAATCTTTACCTCTTTTTCCGGGAATGAAGTGGGATCGAAAGAAACTTGAAATAATTCAAAAAAAAAGTTTGGATATTTGGGATATTTTAAGAAAAGCTAATAAAATCAAAGCCTATCGCCGGTTAGCAATTATTTCCTGGGGAGGATATGGAAAAACGACACTACTGCGCCACATTACTTATATTTATACTCAGAAGAAAGAAGGAAGATATCGAGCGCCTAAAGTATTACCTGTTTTATTATTACTGCGTCAATGGCAATCACTTATTGTTAACGAAAAACACTTAACGTTGCCTGAACTAATTGGAAATCATCATATCCCTAATCTTCCAGGTTATGATCAATTGAGGTTGCCACATAATTGGGCGAAAAAACATCTAGAGAATGGTAATATGTTGGTAATGATTGATGGTTTTGATGAAGTAAATGAAATTTGGAGGATAATTATCAGTAAATGGCTTGGGAAAGAAATGAAACAGTATCCAGAGGCTTATTTTATTGTCACCTCCCGTCCATCCGGTTATAAATCATTTGCTTATAAATATAAACTCAAGGGTGAATTATTTATTCAGCCATTTAATCGCCATCAGCAAGAGAGATTTGTTCAGAATTGGTATTGGCATCAAGAGAGATATGCGAGAGGAGGAAGAGATACTCCAAAAGTAAAAGCTGAAGCAAGAACAAAAGCGGATAATTTATTAGAACAGTTAAAGAGCCGTCCGGAACTAGATGACTTAGCTAAAATTCCCCTCTTGTTAAATTTAATTGTCAATGTTCATCGAACTTATCCCAGTGAACAATTACCCAAAAGGCGCAGTGATTTATATCGACAAGTGATCAACTTACAATTAGTCAATCGCCCTTTAGCTAGAAATCTGTCTTTGCTGTTACCTGCGGATGAAGCGGAGCATATTTTACAAGAATTGGCTTTATATATGGTGCAAAAAAACAAGCCAGAAATTGATTACTATTCATTATATAATTGCATCAAAGATCCAGTGGCCAGATTTGATTGTTCAGTGGATGTGATGATATTGATTCAACAAATAGTTGAAGTAAGTGAACTATTGGTAAAACGAGATGATGATTATCAGTTTGCTCATTTAAGTTTTCAGGGTTATTTAGCAGCGAGAGAAATTATTCGCACTAAGCAAGAGGAGTTGTTAATCCAAAATTGGCAAGCGTCTTGGTGGAGAGAAACTATATTATTGTATGCTGCACAAGTGAATCCCAATCAATTTTTGAAAGCTTTAATTAATATAGGAACAGCAGATGCCGTAGCTTTGGCTTATGATTGCATCAAAGAAACACCTCGTAAAATTAATCCGGAAATAGAAAAAGAGTTACAAGAGCTAGAAGCGAATGTTAGTAATTTATTGTTTCAAGATTTGCAACGTTATCTCCGCAATGGAGAATGGCAAAAAGCAGATGAGGAAACGACTCGTTTAATGTTGCAGCTAGGCGATGATGAAAATAAAGGTTATTTAGATAGTAATGATTTACGAAAATTTCCTCGCGATGAATTACGAGGGATAGACCAGTTGTGGGTAAAGTATAGCAAGGGTAAATTTGGCTTCAGTGTGCAAAAGCAAATTTGGCTGGACTTAGGAGGAAAATTAGGAGTATATGATGACAATATGTGGAAGAAATTTGGCAATCGTATCGGTTGGATAAAAGAGAACAGATGGTTGAGGTATCCTAATGGCTACACTTTTAATACCAAAGGGCCACAAGGACACCTCCCAAGGTTGGTAGGGGTATGTGTAGGTGGAATTGAGGGCATAGTTGCCTCTTTTCTGTTCTCTAAACTTTAGTACATAAGGGATTCAGTGAGTGCGAGCATCTCGCTCGCGAGAGGTTCAAAGCGAGCAAGATGCTCACACTATAAATTTAGCGTTTCCAGGCTAAAGTTAAGCCATCGCCAATAGGGACTAAACTTAACTCGATGCGCTCATCTTTCTGTAGAGTTTGATTAAACGCTCGAAGGGATTCGGTACGCGGATCATTCACTTGCGGATCGGCGACTTTTCCAGACCATAACACATTATCAATAACAATCATTCCTCCTGGACGCACCAAAGTTAAGGCTTTTTCGTAATAATTGATGTAGTTGCGTTTATCGGCATCAATAAAGGCAAAATCAAACGTATGTTCTTCTCCGTTCTCTATGAGTTGATCTAGGGTGTCTAGAGCGGGAGCAAGGTGTAAGTCGATGCGATCGCTAACTCCTGCCTTTTGCCAATAGCGACGCGCTATATTCGTTACTTCTGCATCCACATCACAAGCCACAATCCGACCCTCTGGAGGCAATGCTAAGGCTACAACTAAGCTACTATATCCCGTAAATACCCCAATCTCTAAGGTTTTTTTCGCCCCCATCAACCGCACTAGAAACGCCATAAACTGACCTTGTTCTGGGGCAATTTGCATCCCTCCCCTAGGATTAGCAGCCGTTTCTGCTCGCAGTTGGGCTAAAATTTCTGGTTCTCTCAGGGAAACTTTTTGTAGATAATCATACAACTCAGGGGTTAGATTTAACGATTTTAGGGACATACCACAATCATCACTTTAAGAACTTTAGACTTTAGACTGGCTCTCCAGAAACTCTAGAATACCACGCTCATCAAACTCAGCCGTTAACTCCAAGAGGCGATCGCTAAACGCTTCATATTCGCTTTCCTCCTCTTTTAGCCGATAAGCTGTCTCCTCAATCGCATCAATATCTCCGATTTTCAGCGCTTTATAGAGGGGTTGTAAATATTCTGGCTTCGGCACAATTATCGGAGACGGATCAGAGGAAAGCGATGATGGCTTCTCTTCATAAATCCATTGTAAGTGGAGATAGCGCTTTAAAACAGTAAACAACTTTTCCATATCCAACGGCTTATCTAGAAATTCATTACATCCAGCCGCGATCGCCAAATTCTGATCTCCTAAAGACACACTTGCACTTACCGCCAATACCGGCAGATCTTGTGAATAGGATTCACGAATCCCTTTAGCAAATTCATAGCCATCCATCTCTGGCATCATAATATCCGTCATCACTAAATCAGGAGCTACTTTCACCAATTTTTCTAATCCTTCTCGTCCATTTTTAGCCTCTGATATCACAAACCCTAAGGGAGTTAAAATTTCATAAACAACGGTTCGGTTCAGGGTTTGATCGTCAACCACCAGAATTTTTTTCGGTTCCCCTTGATAACCGATAATTTTACCTTGTTCTAAAATCGTAGCGCGGCTCACCCATTCCTCAGAAACCTCTAGCTCTAGTTCAAAGCCAAACTTACTCCCCCGCCCAAATTCACTTTCTACTTCAAGGTTACTTCCCATCATCGTCACAATTTGCCGACAAATAGTTAACCCCAAACCCGTTCCCTGTGACTTCTTAGACTGAGATCCCACTTGTTCAAACGGCAAAAAAATCTGCCCCAATTGTTCAGGAGTCATGCCAATACCCGTATCTTCAATCCCAAAGCAAATTCTAACCTGATGAGACTCTAGATCGCGCTCACACACATCGACCTTAAACGTCACCGCACCTCCATCGGTAAATTTAATCGCATTGCTTAATAAATTCAATAACACTTGTCGTAGACGCTTTTCATCTGCTTTTACTCCGACTGGTAAGCAATCATCGATCAATATCTTGAGATCAAGCCCTTTGGTGGTTGCTTTTACTTTTGCCATTTCTGCTACAGCTATCAAAAAAGATGGAAAATGAAAATCACTGTTCACCAAATTCATTTTCCTAGCTTCAATTTTAGCCAAATCTAAAATATCATTAATTAAGTTCAATAAGTGAGACCCTGCTTGGTGAATAATCGTCACCCCCTTACGATGGTTATTAAGATCCTGAGCACGATCCATAATTTGAGCATAACCGAGAATACCATTTAAGGGAGTACGCAACTCATGGCTCATATTAGCTAAAAATTCACTTTTAGCTTGGTTTGCACTATCAGCCACTTTTTTCGCTTCCGCCAATTCTGCTGTGCGCTCTTGTACCCGTTGTTCCAAATCTGTAAAATAGGCTTTCAGTTGACTCGCCATGCGATTAAACGCATTTGCTAAGGTTTGTAGTTCCGTAATATTCCCATTTTTAACCTGTTGATTTAAATCGCCATGAGACATTAATTCTGAAGATTGAACAAGAGCTAAAATAGGTTGAAGAATCCAACGAGATGTATAAATTCCCAGGGTTATAGCAACTCCTAATGCAGCTAAGCACAGCCATATCGTTCTCACTGTATTAGCATCAATTTCAGCCATAAAATCTGATTCAGGAATCACCACCAAAATCAACCAATCTAATCCCTGCTCATTCCCTAATGGAGTAACTTGTAAAAAATACTTTTCTCGATCGATCCAAAACTCTAATTGTTGGGTTTGATCGATTTGACTCAGTTGTAAAAACTTTGCTTCTAAAAATTGGCTGGCTTCGCGAATGGATACCATTGAGCTTTCGCTCGCTTCTAAGCGCTTCGGTTCTTGGGTGATTTCATCTTTGAGATAAGGAGATTCCTGGGTTGAAGATCCAATCACATAGCCAGATCTTTCCATAATCACAATTTGACCGGATTGCCCTACTTTAATCGAGGCTAAAAACTGGTTAATTACATCTAAGGGAATATCCACACCAGCGACCCCGATTAATTGATCCTCTGCATCAAAAATAGGTTGAGCAGCCGTAACGCCTAAAATATTATCCGCGTAGGTATAGATCTCACTCCAGACTGGGCTATTTTCTTTAACTGCTTTTTGATACCAAGGTCGCTCCGTGGCATTATAAAAATCATAGATGCCCTCTAAATCACTTAAGTTTCCCTGGGCATCGAATGTATACTTCATTGATTTTCCGGGCTTCAGATTTTCGGTAAATGCCCCAAAAAAGCTCTCATTGAGATTGTACCGACCACTCCCGACTAATCCTCCGGATTGGTTCCCTAGATAAATGTAAAGGGGATAGTTTTGACCAAA
Source organism: Roseofilum sp. Guam (assembly GCF_017746735.1). NCBI lineage: Bacteria > Bacillati > Cyanobacteriota > Cyanophyceae > Desertifilales > Desertifilaceae > Roseofilum > Roseofilum sp. Guam. Next base: position 22,005 of record NZ_JAGHZN010000011.1, read on the forward strand.
GGCATAACTTTGATTTAAGAATTGGCGATGTAGAGCTTGACTATCCTCCAAATCTAGCCATCCTTGTTGAATGGCATGAGCATTGGCTGCATTAATTTGATGGGGAATAGCTAAATAGTTGTCGAGATAGCTCTGAACGCGCCCAGTGATTTCAGTTCGCAGTTGAGAGGCGACATTATTCACTGCTTTTTTTCCATTTTTTAAAGAAAAATAACCGGTTAGTCCAACTGCTGCAAAAATCTGTATCAGGAAAGGAACAACCAGAACCAGACGAAGAGGAAGCGATGGTGAAGCTTTAGAATCGCTCATGAGTGGGTCTCCAGTTTTTAGTAGTAGTTTAATTATAGGTATTTACTCAAGTATACTAACCTTATGGGGGCGATTGTAAATGTTATCTAGATTACGACTCAACTCGGTTAGATTTTTCTTTATTAAAGTTCAATTAGGAGAGTTGATAGAATGCAACTCTCCTAAATTCTGATTAGCGATTGCGGCTAATTAGTAGCAACTGTGCTAGTTGCAATACTGAATATAATGCTGTAGCCACATAAGTCCAAGCAGCCGCTTGTAGAATCGCCTTAGCGCCTCGATTTTCTTCTCCTTGCAGAATTCCTAGATTATCAATTAACTTCAGGGCGCGACTAGAGGCATCAAATTCTACTGGCAGAGTAACTACATGAAAGGCGATCGCGCCCACAAATAATCCGATTCCTAAATTAATGACTAAGCTAGAAATTGTACCTAAACTGCTCAAAAATAACCCTAAAATCACGAGCATCGGGCCAAACTGAGAGCCTAAATTAGCCACGGGCACTAAATTCGCCCTCAGATTCATAAAACTATAACCCTTCTTATCTTGCAGCACATGGCCACATTCATGGGCAGCCACCGCAGCAGCAGCTAAAGAAGAAGAATTATAGATCCCTTGAGAAAGGCGTACCGCTTTCGCATTAGGGTCATAATGGTCGGTTAATTCTCCAGCAACCGGTTCAATACTAATATCTGTAATTCCCATTTGATAGAGAATGGTTTGAGCCACTTCTGCACCAGTCATTCCCATACTAGAGGGAATTTGGGCATAACGCTGATAGGTGCTACGGATTTGGTTTTGCGCCCAGAACATTAAGAGTATTCCTGGGATCAGGATTAGATAGGAGCTATAGTAAGACATACAAGAATCAATCTCCAAAATGCTCAAAGTAATAGCACGACGAACTGGTAAGGAGGAATCGATCATGGGAAACCCATTTTTACCTTAAAACCCCCCGTTTCTAAGGCTTTCCCTCCTCGCCTTGAGCGCAGTCGAAGGGAGAGAGCTACAACAGAAACTGCTGTAAGGGTTTGAGTGCCTCAATCTCAGAATGGCTATTGAATCTAGTATAGTCTTGAACGTTTGAAAACCGCATTGTAAGGTAGATACGGTTTTCTGGAGTGTGAACCGAATCACCGATTAAAAGCGGAATGCTAAAGGAAAGATCTAGTGAGAAACCGCCCCTCTAGCTGTTATTGAAAACAACAAAACTGCCGTAGTCTAGCGGATTCTACTACTGACATGAGAATATCTGTAGCTACCGGTTTGACCAAATATCCATCTACCCCTAGATGGGATTCTTGATGTAGCCAACTGGGAGCATGACAATCGGTTAGGGCAATAATAGTCACACCACATTTTTGGGCTTGCTTTCGTAATTGATTCACAAAATCAGCCGACCATTGATGGCAATTTCCTGATAGAATGACTAAGGACGGAAGGGTTTGACTCGATAGAGTCACTGCTTGTTCGGGTGATTTGGCGATCGCGACTCGACAAGGGACATGATTGAGCAGCGATTGCAAGAGGTTGAAATCGTCTAACTCTTGCCCTAAGACTAAAACATTATTTTTTAAAGTTTCCATATTCCCGTTAAATCCCATAACTGGTGGCTCAAGAGCTGCTAACGGTTCCGATTCTCTTGAGATAGATATGTAATTGATCCTCTGACCCTATCATTTCAGAGGATCTCGATCGATCCCCCATAATTTCCAGTTTTTTTCGGTTTTACCCCGCGAAAATTCAATCATAAACATTTACTAAGATGCTTACAAGAGAAAAACTTACAACTATTCTAAGTTTTATAAAGAATTACATCGAAAGTTGAAACAGCTTAAGGGACTCGATCGAGGGTATAGGGCACAATAATGAACTCATTCCCCATTACCCGTACGTAGAACTATAGACGTTTTGCCAATCTCAATTTTGCCGATCGCGCACGGGGATTGTTTTGGATTTCTTCTGCGTGAGGAATTATCGGTTTTTTGGTCAAAACGGTAAGTTCTGCGGAGTCCTTAAAGTAATGTTTAACGCATCGGTCTTCTAGGGAATGAAAACTAATCACCCCAATGATTCCCCCAGGCTTTAACCAGTGTGAAGCGAGATCCAGAAACTGGGGCAAAACGGTTAACTCTTGATTAACTGCAATGCGTAGGGCTTGAAACACTCGTGTAGCGGGATGAATCCGCCCATGACGGGCGCGAGGAGGATAACAGGAGGCGATCGCCTGGGCCAACTCAGTCGTCGTATTAAAGGGACGTTTGGCCACAATAGAGCGAGCAATACGCCGGGACAAGCGCTCCTCACCATATTGATAAAAGATATCGGCTAATTCCTTCTCATCCCCATGATTAATCAAATCCGCAGCCGTCAGGGATTGCTGTTGATTCATCCGCATATCCAAGGGGGCACTATGGCGAAAACTAAATCCCCGTTCTGGGATATCAAATTGGGCAGAACTAACTCCTAAATCGGCGATAATGCCATCAAATTGTTCAGCATTACCCGGATAATCAACAAAATTGCCATGCCAAAATGTTAGGCGATCGCCATACTCCGATAACGTCAGTTTAGCCGCATCTAGTGCCTGCGTATCTTGGTCAATGGCAGTTACCCAGATATCTCGACATTGGGCAAACAGCAGCAAGCTATGGCCTCCTCCTCCCACCGTCGCGTCCAGATATTTGCCCCCTGGACGCACGTCTAGACCTTCAATTAACTCTGACCCTAAAACAGGAATATGTACAAACTCATTCCCCATTCCCTATTCCCTAATCTAAAACTCTCCAGCTCCCCAACCTTCCACTTTTTGAGCGGCACGAATCAGAAAAGCCGATAAATCTTCCAGTTCTTCAGAAGACATCCACTCTGGACTCACTTCACGGCAGGCATATTTTTGATAGTCCCCTTTTTGTTTTAAAGGAGCGCGTAGATAACCCACCATATTATTGATGTTATCCAAGGGAGGAGTAGAATTGTGCAGAGACTCTAAAGACAAAGACTCATAGTCACTCAGCAGGGTTGTGCCCCCTAAATGACAATTTTCACAATTTTTGTTAAACAGAGTTTTGCCTTCTGATAACTGATCCGGGGTCACTGTTTTCGTATTACCTGCCGTATCTAAGGGAATTTCTACCGGCTCTAAGGCTTTTAGGAAACGGATTACATAGCGATCTGAAGCGAAAGCTGAAGGGGTGGCTAGAGTCCAGAGTAAACCGATGGTTAAGGCGATCGCCATCACTGGACGCAGCCAACACCTCCATTGTCGCCCACTCTCAGCCAAAAAAACGTTTAAACCGAATTTGAATCGAGGGAAATTAATCATGAACTTTAGATAAATCAACATTAAGAGCAGCAGTACTCAAGACTGCTGCTATTGAATTGGAAAAAGTGCCACTCCTATCCCCAGGAGTCGGAGGGACTCTTTTGAGAATTAACGAGTATTTTTACCCGCTCCCCACTGATTCGGACGCACATTCATTTCCACCAGAATATAAGAGCCGATCGCTTTTAAATCCTCATCACTAAGGTTTCTCATTTCTGGGAAAATATCCGCACTCCGGGTACTCGGATGGAGTTCATAAATTTCAATCTCTCCATCATAGGTGGTGGGATTCTGCATATAGTCAACTAAAGCCGCTAGATTATCACGGGGGGGTTCTGCTCCAGCCATCGCCTCAACACCCAATCCCACATTCGGGTTGGTTTTGGTCATCCCTGTTCCATGACACTGGGAACAGGTATCCACAAACAGTCTCTTCCCTAACACATACTCATCTTGAGTAATTGTTGTGGTCTCGCCTGCTTGATCAACGGGAATAGTGCGGTTCTTTTCCGAAATATTGGCAGCCGTCGCACTCCCGACAACAACGTTCAGGGCCAGAAATACAGTGGCTAATATCAGCACAATGTATCGTTTCAGCATGGTTCTCCCTCAAAGACTATGACATTTTGTTATTGGAATTTTCAACACTTTGGCCTACCCAAGACCAATGAGTAGTTAAAATACCTACTGGACTTGGGATTGTTACCTTCTATGTCGATCTTCATTTTGACATCCTCACCGCCCTGGAAGGACGGTGATTCCCAAACCTCACGATTTGGGTTCCTGCTTCTGTCCCTTGCGGGTTTTTCGCAACAGCTTTCTAGGGCACAATGCCTTTCGAGTCTGACATTCGCTCCACAGGCTGAAACGGTGTGTCCCACCGCCAAAAGCGCAATATGAATATCATGCCACTGCGGGGTCTTTAGACCAACTCTCCTGTCAGATTTTCACCAACATTAAACGAAAATAGGTTAATGCATAGTCTAGATATTTTGTCAATAGACAGGGCGTAGGCAGTAGGGGCGAAAAATAGGCAAGCCCCTACCCAGGGTTTGAGCCTTTGATCGCGCGGTTTTTCCTATTCCGGATTCCCGACTGCCGACTCTCCACTGTCTTATAAACTGGAACAAATTGAGTGTGGGATTAGAAAAAAGATGAGTAATGGGTTTGTGGCATCTGATTATCCGAATCTGTCAGTGCTAGAAAAGGCGAATTTAAGTCATGCCGTGAATTATAGTCACCTAGGATCGATCGCCCAAATTTGGCCGATCGCCGCCCAAAAGTTTGGCGATATTGTCGCCCTCGAAGATATCCATAGCCAACAGAAGGTCAGCCTAACCTATAGCCAGATGTACGAGCAAATGCAACAGGTGGCGATCGCTCTGCAACAAATTGGGGTTAATCCGGGCGATCGCATTGCCCTGTTTGCCGATAATAGCCCTCGATGGTTTGTGGTTGACCAAGGGATTATGATGGCTGGAGCCGCTAATGCGGTGCGAAGTTCCCAAGCAGATATCGACGAATTGCTCTATATCCTCCAAGATAGCGGATGCAGTTTTCTGATTGTGGAAAATCTCAAAACCCTGGATAAACTGGCTCCTGGTTTAAACTCGATTACCCTACAAGCGATTATCCTCCTCAGTGATGAAGACCTCCCCGTTTCTTCTAGTGAGGCTCCTCTATATCTTAATTTTGGGCAATTATGCGATCGTGCCCAGGGACAATCCTATCAACCAGTAGAACATAACCCCAGGCAGTTAGCGACGCTCATTTATACGTCTGGAACTACGGGAAAACCCAAGGGCGCGATGCTCTCCCATAGTAATTTGCTCTATCAAGTCAGTACTTTGGCAGTTGTGGTAGCTCCCGATCCGGGCGATCGCATTTTAAGCATTCTTCCCTCTTGGCATGTGTACGAGCGCACGATCGAGTACTATCTGCTCTCCCAAGGTTGTTCCCAGCGATACACCAATATCCGCAACTTCAAACAAGAGATAAAAAACTATAAACCCCATTACATGGTGGGTGTGCCTCGGTTGTGGGAATCTATTTATGAAGGTATTCAGAAAGAATTTCGGGAACAGCCCCAAAGTCGGCAAAAATTAATCCAAACCTTTCTCGGATTTTCTGAAGACTATGTTTCGGCCAAACGGATTAAGGAACAACTAGAGTTAGAGAATCTTACCCCATCTGCTTCAGAACGCACCTCGGCTACCATTAAGGCGGCGCTGCTGGCTCCTTTACATTATTTAGGCGATCGCCTGATTTATCAAAAAGTTCGCCAAGCCACAGGTGGACAGATGAAACAAGTCATTAGTGGAGGCGGTTCCTTAGCCAAGCATATTGATAAGTTCTTTGAAATGATTAACTTTGAGATTTTAGTCGGCTATGGTTTAACCGAAACGGCTCCGGTACTCACGGCTCGGCGGTGCGATCGCAATTTACGCGGATCGTCCGGTACACCCCTACCCGGCACTGAAGTGCGAATTGTCGATCCAAACACACGTCAACCTCTGCCCCAAGGCGATCGGGGATTAATTGTGGCTAGAGGCCCCCAAATTATGCAAGGCTATTATGGGAATATTCAAGCCACGGCTAAGGCCATTGACTCTAACGGATGGTTTGACACCGGAGATTTAGGTTTCCTCACCCCAGAGGGACAACTGGTGATTACCGGAAGAGCTAAAGATACCATTGTTTTAACCAATGGGGAAAATATCGAACCCCAACCCATTGAAGATGCTTGTACCCGCAGTCCGTATATCGATCAAATGATGCTTGTGGGGCAAGATCAGCGATCGCTCGGAGCCTTAATTGTGCCCAATGTCGAAGCCCTAGAGACCTGGGTCAAACACCATCATCCTGGCGATCAGGCAATTGCCCAAACCCTTGAGGATAGCACCTTGCAGCTCAACTTCGATCATGAAGCCATTCAAGAGCTGTTCCGAGCCGAACTCAACCGGGAAGTCAAAAATCGCCCAGGGTATCGCCCCGATGACCGCATTGGCCCCTTCCGTTTGATTACTGAACCCTTCTCCATTAACAATGGCATGATGACCCAAACCTTGAAAATCAAACGTCCCATTGTGAGAGAACAGTATCGCGATATGATTAACGGGATGTTCACTTAATCATCTTCAGAAACAGGATCGCCTGTTTTGACCCTCAATTGCACTGGACTTACACAGCGTGAATTTGCTAAACATGGATACCCAAAACCTGCTGCTCAAACGACCCGTTCGGATTAAAGTCATTGTGACTTCTCGATGGAAGGAAGAAGTTCAAGAACAACTCCAAAATCAACTCAACCAAATGGATACACAAATTCAACAGGTAGAGATGCAGGGCCAGAGCATGATTACCAATATGCAAACCCAAAATCCCCAACAGGTTACCCAGATTCAAGCCCAGTTGAATCAGAAGAAAAACGAGTTGCTGCAACAAAAAAATCAACTTCTAAACCAACTGAATCAGGTACAAACCCTAGAGTTAGATAAGGAAGTCGATCAAGGTCAAATGGATAGCTTCTTTACCATTACCCCAGGAGAAAACTTGATCCAGAAAATGCAGGTGGAAATTGTCCTCCGAGATGGGGTGGTCGAAGAAATTCGAGGTCAGATTTAGCCTAAATATAGACTTCTGGAAGAAGTCAGGCAAAAGGCAAAAAGCAAAAGGAAATAGGGAGCCACTGGTTTTTCCTATTCCCTATTACCCAATTAAATTTTAAGGATAACAGTGCCATGATTCATGAAGTGTTCATGCCTGCCCTCAGTTCTACCATGACTGAAGGCAAAATTGTTTCTTGGGAAAAGTCCCTAGGGGACAAAATTGAGAAAGGAGAAACCGTCGTTATTGTCGAGTCCGATAAGGCAGACATGGATGTGGAATCCTTTTATGAAGGCTATCTTGCCACTATTATTGTAGATGCAGGTGGGGTTGCACCGGTAGGAGAAGCGATCGCCTTTATTGCCGAAACCGAAGCCGAAATTGAGACCGCTAAACGACAAGCCAAAAGCGCTCCTGCCGCTGCTACCCCAGCACCTGCGCCAGCACCTGCTCCTGTTCCTGCCGCACCCGCTCCTGTTGCCGCAACGGCTCGCAGCAATGGCCGTACCATTGCTTCTCCTCGCGCCCGGAAATTGGCTAAAGACTTAAAGGTGGATTTAGCGACTTTAGTCGGAAGTGGCCCCCATGGACGCATCGTAGCCCAAGATGTGGAAAGTGCGGCTGGTGTGGCCCCCAGTGTAGCGCCTATTGCTGCTCCTGCCCCTGTTGCCGCTCCCAAACCTGTGGCTGCTCCAGCTCCAGCTCCGAAACCCGCAGTTACCCCCGGTCAGGTGGTACGCTTCAATACGTTGCAACAGGCTGTTGTCCGCAACATGGTGGCGAGTTTAGCAGTGCCCACGTTCCATGTTGCTTACAGCATTACCACTGATAACCTGGATCGGCTCTATAAACAGATTAAGTCTAAGGGCGTTACCATGACCGCTCTGCTAGCTAAAGCAGTGGCTGTGGTTCTGGCTAAACATCCCATCGTTAATGCCGGTTATACCGAAGAAGGCATCCAATATCCCTCCAATATTAATGTAGCGATCGCTGTTGCCATGGATGATGGCGGCTTAATTACTCCAGTACTACAAAATGCCGATCAACTCGATATTTATTCCCTCTCACGCACCTGGAAAGATTTGGTTGCTCGTTCTCGCTCCAAGCAGTTACAACCAGTAGAATACAATAGCGGAACCTTCACCCTCTCCAATTTAGGGATGTTTGGTGTGGATCAATTTGACGCTATTTTACCCCCGGGTCAAGGTTCAATTCTCGCCATTGGTGCCTCTAAACCCCAAGTGGTAGCCATGGATAATGGTTTAATGGGTGTGCGCCGACAAATGACAGTGAATATTACCTGCGATCATCGTATTATCTACGGTGCAGATGCAGCCGCATTCCTTAAAGATTTAGCCGATTTAATTGAAAATAATCCCGAATCTTTAACCCTGTAGGAGGGCGATTCCCTCTAGATCGCGAGGGAACGTCTACACCTAGAATAACTCGACCTTATCCCCCATCCCTGCATAGCCCTCTGCCATAGGATTAACGTACTATGCCAGAGGGTTATCGTATCTTACGAGCTATCATGCAACTTCAACTTAAACCGTCTTCAATTCAATTATCTCCCTTGCCCATCAACCGTCCGTTGTTGATGATTGGCCATGGGAGCCGCGATCGCCAGGGGCGAGAGGCATTTATCGATTTTGCGGCTGCCTATGAAGCTCTAGACCCTTCTCGACCGGTAATTCCTTGTTTTTTGGAGTTAACAGAACCCACCATTCTAGAAGGCGTTAAACGCTGTGTAGAGCAAGGATATACGGAAGTATCTGCGCTGCCGATTTTGTTATTTGCTGCCCGCCATAATAAATTTGATGTCACCAATGCCTTGGATGCAGCCCGGTTAGAGTATCCGCAGGTGAAATTTCACTATGGTCGGCATTTTGGGATTACGCCCAGTATTTTAGAGTTATGGGGCGATCGCCTAACTGCCCTGGATACCCCAGAGTATCCCCGCGCTGACACCGTACTCCTCTTTGTGGGGCGCGGATCGAGCGATCCAGATGCCAATGGAGATGTTTATAAGTTAGCCCGTATGGTGTGGGAAGGAAGCGGTTATCAAACCGTCGAAACCTGTTTCATCGGTATTACCCATCCTCGCCTAGAAGAAGGGTTTCGTCGCGCTCGGCTCTATCAGCCGAAGCGAATTATCGTGTTACCCTATTTCTTATTCACTGGGGTATTGGTGAAGAAAATTGCCGATATCACTGCCGAGCAACAGGAACAGTTTCCAGAGATTAACCATGTGTGCTTATCTGAGATGGGAATCGATCCTCATTTAATGCATCTGGTGCGCGATCGCGAAATTGAAACCCAGTTGGGACAAGTGCAGATGAACTGTGAGTTATGCAAATTCCGGTTAGCTGCGATCGGTGATGGCGATCATTCCCACGATCACAGTCATCATCACCATCATCATCACGATCACGACCATCCCCCAGTCGATCCCTATGCCGATCCTCAAGCCTATCATCAACGCATTTGGCAAGTCCCATGAGTGAATCAAAAACCTTTCAAGTCGGCGATCGCGTGCGCGTGGTTGCCCTTCCGCCCTACGTCAAAACTGCCGAACCCATGCCCATGCTTCGCCCTCCCGATGTCATTCAACTCGGTGAAGAAGGCACAATTCTCGACTGTCGTCCCGGAGGCTATTGGGGCGTTCGCTTTACTGGGGGCGCATTTCTGATGGATAGCCAATACATCGAAGTCGTCTCCTGACAGGGATGAGGAAGATTGGGAAGATCGGGAGACAGCCCAATCTTCCCAATCTTCTCCATTCCCCAAAAAAAATTCTCAATTCTCTTGACAAACCTAAAAATTCATGTAACTATAGATATTGGCTTGATTAAGGGACTGTAGTTCAATTGGTTAGAGCACCGCCCTGTCACGGCGGAAGTTGCGGGTTCGAGCCCCGTCAGTCCCGTTAACCCCTCTGAATAGAAAAACGTTTCTCCTAGACTCACTGCCCGGCAAAATGTCTAGGAGTTTTTAGTCTCACATAACCGATAGGGTGGGCAGGATATCGTTGGTGGAATGTGAATGCATATTGCAGCCTTCTCCTGCCCATGCCCTATTCCCTAATTCCCTATTCCCTCACCCATCGTTACCCCTGGACAAGAAACCTTCGTTCCTCCTAACCCACAATAGCCACCAGGATTTTTGGCTAGATACTGTTGGTGATAGTCTTCAGCATAATAAAACTCAGGCGCGTCAAGAATTTCCGTCGTAATTTCGTCATATCCAGCTTTCTTAAGCGCCTCTTGGTAGACTTGGCGGGATTTTTCAGCCCGTTCTTTCTGAGCTTCAGAATAGACATAAATCCCAGAACGGTATTGGGTTCCCACGTCATTCCCTTGGCGCATTCCTTGGGTAGGATCATGGCTTTCCCAGAAGACTTTGAGGAGACTTTCATAACTAATTTGCTGAGGGTCAAAAACCACTAGCACGACTTCGTTATGACCCGTTTTACCCGTACACACTTCATGGTAGTTGGGATTGGGGGTATATCCACCTGCATAACCCACAGCAGTGCTAAAGACTCCTGGTTGTTTCCAGAAACAGCGTTCTGCTCCCCAAAAACAGCCTAGGCCAAACACCGCCATTTCTAATCCCTCTGGGTAGGGAGGTTGAAGGGGGTTACCGTTAACAAAGTGTGTGTCAGGTACAGGCATGGGGGTTTTACGCCCTGGTAAGGCTTCTTCAGGAGTGGGGAGGGTGGTTTTCTTGCCTAATCCAAATAGAAACATAGATCAATTCTGACATAAGGGACTGCTTCTATTGTTACAAAACTTTGTGAAGTTGGCATGATGGGGAGTTGAGAATATGGTGAAGACAGGAAGATGTCGGGAAACGAAGACACTCCAGACTCAGAGATAGACTCGCCTCAACTCATGAGGTATGACTCATTGCTGATACTGATTAATTCGTTCAGGATGATAGGCTAGGGAAGTAGATTGCCATGAGTAAATGCATGGGAAAAAAGAAGAAATCGAGTGGACAAAAACCGTGTAAACTCTCCAAGAAAAAATATGAATCTGAATTAACTCAGCTTCATGCTGAATTGGTCAAGTTGCAATATTGGGTACAAGCCAAAGGGCTAAGGATTATTGTTGTCTTTGAAGGTCGAGATGCAGCCGGAAAAGGCGGTATTATTAAGCGCATAGTCGATCGCGTCAGTCCTAGGGTATTTCGCATCGTTGCCTTACCCACTCCTTCAGAACGGGAAAAAACCCAATTATATCTACAGCGTTATATTCAACATTTTCCCGCAGCCGGAGAAGTCGTCATTTTTGATCGCAGTTGGTACAATCGCGCTGGAGTTGAACGAGTGATGGGGTTTTGCACCGATAAGGAATATCAGCGTTTCTTGCACTATACCCCAACGTTTGAACAGATGATTGTCGATGCCGGAATTCAACTGATCAAGTATTGGTTGGATACAAGCAGGGCAGAACAAGAGCGTCGATTTCAAGACCGAATTGACGATCCGCGTAAAATCTGGAAATTAAGCACCATGGATGTAGAATCCTATCGACGCTGGTATGATTATTCCCAGGCTAGGGATAAAATGTTAAGGGCAACAGATACCGATTTTGCTCCTTGGTATATTGTGCCGGCTGATGACAAGAAACGGGCCCGCCTCAATTGTATTTCCCATTTCCTCAGTTTGATTCCCTATGAAGAGTTGCCGATTAAACCGGTGAAACTGGGCAAGCGAGATCTGAGCCATCAATATGACGATCATTTATCCTTGAAGGGTAGAAGGTTTATTCCTCAAAACTTCTAGATGATGGCTTATGATGGATCTCTTAGTTGGGTTGAGCAACGAAACGCAACTCATTCAGCCTTAAAGGAGCGCCAAATGCCTAGTCAGAATATAGATTCGATCAAAACGATCTTCCAAAGTCGCCTAACCACTCTCGAACACCTCCTAAAGTCAGCATCGGATCATTTTAGTGGCAGTGAGTCGTTTCTTCACAAGCGGATTGCAACGGATATGCTTCCCTTCAGCACACAAGTTGCTTTCACCTGCAATCAACCCCGGAACTTTGCCTTATGGTGTGAGGGCAAACCGATGGATAATCTCGATCCAGACGTTATCTCTCTGGCACAGGCATACGAACATATAGCAAATACCCAGAGACTTGTTTCTGGCATTAACGTTGAAGATCAAAAGCTAAGTGAGTTGGCGCGCATCGATCTCAATGAGGGTCGTTACATCGAGCTGTCGGGTGATGCCTATGTGAACGACTTTCTCATGCCAAACTTTTACTTTCATCTGGTGACAGCTTACGATATTCTTCGCATGGCTGGTGTACCCATTGGCAAGCAGAATTACATGATGCACTTAGTTCCACTAATCAAGTTGCCAAGCCAGTAGGGTGGCAGTGCTTACCCCTTGACTCCATTATTTTACCCATTACCAGCGCGAAGCGCTATATCCCTAATGTCTACTGATCTATCTACAGAAATACAAAATGCGGTTGATGGCCGGCGTAATTTTGCAATTATTTCTCACCCTGATGCGGGTAAAACCACGTTAACGGAAAAATTACTCCTCTATGGAGGGGCAATTCATGAAGCGGGGGCGGTAAAGGCAAGGGCAAGTCAGCGCCGAGCAACTTCAGATTGGATGGCAATGGAGCAACAACGGGGAATTTCGATTACCTCAACGGTGTTGCAGTTTGAGTATCAGGACTGTCAGATTAATTTGTTGGATACTCCGGGACACCAGGATTTTAGTGAGGATACTTATCGCACGTTGGCGGCTGCGGATAATGCGGTGATGCTGGAGGATGCGGCGAAAGGCTTGGAGCCACAAACCCGCAAGTTGTTTGAAGTCTGTCGAATGCGAAAAATTCCAATTTTTACGTTTTTTAATAAGATGGATCGTCCCACCCGCGAACCTCTAGAATTGTTGGACGAAATTGAGCAGGAGTTGGGGTTAAAAACGTATCCGGTTAATTGGCCGATTGGTACGGGCGATCGCTTCCAAGGGGTGTACGATCGTCGTACTCAGGAAATCCATTTGTTTGAACGCAATGCCCATGGTAAACAAGCGGCAAAGGATACCATGATTCGCTTGGGCGATCCGCGCATTGAGGAGTTGTTAGACCAGGATTTGTATTATCAGCTTAAGGAAGATTTGGAATTGTTGGATGGATTGGGGTCAGAGTTTGACTTAGACGAAATCCATGCGGGAGAGCTAACCCCTGTGTTTTTTGGCAGCGCTATGACTAATTTTGGCGTTCAGTTGTTTTTAGATGCATTTTTAGATTATGCGCTCAAACCGGGCGATCGCAAGAGTACTCAGGGTTTGATGTCCCCAGAGTATCCAGAGTTTACGGGGTTTGTGTTTAAGTTACAGGCGAATATGGACCCGAAACATCGCGATCGCGTGGCATTTGTGCGCGTTTGTACGGGTAAGTTTGAAAAGGATATGACTGTTAGTCACGCTCGTACTGGGAAAACGGTGCGCCTCTCGCGCCCGCAAAAGCTGTTTGCTCAAGACCGAGGATCGGTGGAGGTAGCATATCCGGGGGATGTAATTGGGTTAAATAATCCTGGCGTGTTTGCGATCGGAGATACGATTTATACGGGTAAAAAGTTGGAATATGAAGGCATTCCCTGTTTTTCGCCAGAATTATTTGCCTATTTAAGAAATCCCAATCCCTCCAAGTTTAAGCAATTCCATAAAGGGGTAACCCAATTGCGGGAAGAGGGAGCTGTACAGATTATGTATTCAAGTGATGAATCTAAGCGCGACCCGATTTTAGCTGCTGTGGGACAGTTGCAATTTGAGGTGGTGCAATTTCGACTGCTGAATGAATATGGGGTGGAAACTCGGACGGAGTTATTACCTTATTCTGTCGCTAGATGGGTACTCAATGGCTGGGAAATTTTGGACAAGATTGGCCGCTTATTTAATACGATGATAGTCAAGGATAATTGGGATCGACCGGTGTTGCTGTTTAAGAATGAGTGGAATTTTCAGCAAGTGCAGGGCGATCATCAAGATCTGAGATTGAGTGCGATCGCGCCCTTATCCTCTGGAATGAATTAACAATTCACTCTCATCTATGAATTCAGCAAACCCGACTTCGTTTTAAAGATCTCTATGTATGAAAGTAAATCCAGTTGAGATCTAGGTTAAAGGTAACACCCACTGCCTGCAATTCATTACGGATGCGATCGCCTCTCGCGTCAACCTCTGCCCGAAAGCTTTGTTCTTGAAGTTGTTGGGCAGCAGCTTCAGGTGGTAGGCGAAACAGTATCATCTTGACAATTTAGCGTAGGATTAGCCAGTATGATGGTGTAGTCATACCAATTCGTCGTATACGATTTGCAGCCATGAGTAAGAAAGTCAGCATAACCTTGGATGACGAAATTCTAGAGTTTGTAGATCGTTTAGCAAGCAATCGTAGCAGTTTTATAAATGATATTCTCTGGCAAGAAAAGAGGAGGATTTTTATGAAGGAGCTAGAAGATGCTTACAAAGATCAGGCTAATGACCCAGAGTTGCAACAAGAAATTTCCGTATGGGATGTTACAGTGGGCGATGGTTTAAATGCCTAACGGACACTTAACCTACAAGCGAGGGGAGATATGGTGGGTCGATCTACAGCCTGTTGTTGGTCATGAGACGGATAAAAAGCGACCTTGTCTGATTTTGCAAAATGATATTGGCAACCAAAATGGGTCAACGACAATAGTTGCTCCATTGTTGCCTGGGGCAAGGACTTATCCGTTTGTTGTTAATATTACACCGACTGCCAAGAATAGATTAGATAAGGATCGACACATCAACTTAAGTCAAATGAGAGCTGTGGATGCCCAGAGAATTAAAAATAAACAGGGTGATCTAGAGGAGACTTACTGGGAAGAGATTGAGAAAGCAGTATGTATTGAGCTTGGTTTTAGTTTAGCATTTAGGTCTTCGTAGCTTGCCTAATAAGCGGCTGCACGCG
Organism: Roseofilum sp. Guam; assembly: GCF_017746735.1. Taxonomy (NCBI): domain Bacteria; kingdom Bacillati; phylum Cyanobacteriota; class Cyanophyceae; order Desertifilales; family Desertifilaceae; genus Roseofilum; species Roseofilum sp. Guam. Next base: position 37,216 of record NZ_JAGHZN010000011.1, read on the forward strand.
GAACGGGTTAAACTATCGTTAAACCCAAGGGAGATGAACCTTGGGCCTATGAGTCATTTGGGGTAAGCGATGCAGATCTGTTGATGTTCATCGGCAATCTTCGATAAGGGCAAAATCTTGGCTGGAATGCCTACCAAGTCTTACGGACTTGCTCGTAGCATTGAGGGGGTGTAATGGGTAGGTTTTTCAAGTAAAAGAATATTGCTTGATCGCAAGACTCCAGCAACAATAAAAACTCTGTGATTGGAGAATAATTATCGACAACTTCCAAGATGTGAGCGATCGTAAAGAGATCCGGAGATTATTCATCTTGTCAAACCCTACACCCGAAAAGTTATCTTTTGCGTTTATTACTACAGCGATATTGGTGTTCTACTCGAAGATGCAAACGGTGTCTGGTTGAATTGGACAAGTGGGACTTTTGAGATTGTTTCCACCCAGATAAAGCTCTTCGAGATTTTGGAGATTAGCTAAGGGGTTTACATCTACTATCTCATTGTCATTAAGCCTAAGCCATGTCAGATTCTGGAGATTGGCTAAGGGGGTTACATCTTCAATCTCATTTCCACTAAGCCCAAGCGATGTCAGATTTTGGAGATTGGCTAAGGGGGTTACATCTTCAATCTCATTGTCATTAAGCCTAAGCCATGTCAGATTCTGGAGATTGGCTAAGGGGGTTACATCTGCAATCTCATTTCCACTAAGCCCAAGCGATCTCAGATTCTGGAGGTTAGCTAAGGGGGTTATATCTTCAATCTCATTGTCACGAAGCCCAAGCGATGTCAGATTCTGGAGATTGGCTAAGGGGGTTACATCTGCAATCTCATTTTCACGAAGCCCAAGCGATGTCAGATTTTGGAGATTGGCTAAGGGGGTTATATCTTCAATCTCATTTCCATTAAGCTCAAGCCATGTCAGATTCTGGAGACTGGTTAAGGGCCTTACATCTTCAATCTCATTTTCACTAAGCCAAAGCAAGCTCAGATTGTGGAGATTGGCTAAGGGCCTTACATCTACAATCTCATTCAAACTAAGCCTAAGCTCTTCCAGATTATGGAGATTGGCTAAGGGGGTTACATCTACTATCTCATTCAAACCAAGATTAAGGGTTGTCAGATTATGGAGGGTAGCTAAGGGGGTTATATCTTCAATCTCATTCAAACTAAGGCTAATCTCGTTTTTCTGAGCGAGGATTTCTGTAGCCCGATCGCACTCTTCGGTTTCTGCTTGCTCTAATAACACTTGAACGGTATGACGAGCTTCTGGGGTTAAATCGTCTTGATTCAGACACCAATCCGCAAACGTCTTAAAGGGTTCTGAAGGATTTTGAACTTGTGCGATCGCACTGTCAATACTGGCGATCGTTCCCAAAATCAAGACCCCAGAATAGATGATTTGCTTCACGATCGCTTCCTTCTCTGCCTTCACATCAAGCTCTAGTTTAGCCGATCGCTTACTCGCAGCAGGAAAAGAAAATCATGCCAATTCGGTCTATCATTGGTTTCACTCATTAGAGATCTTTATTTTGAAAGTCAGTCTGTTTGAGGCTTGGGCTTTTGAAGCTTAGGCTCAAGTCTCAACATAAACCAGGGCGATAAGTTTAAACCCATCGCCCTGGTTAAGTTCAACTAGCTAGTTGGAGGCTGTAGCGCGAAGTTTTACTGCAGTCTCGACCATGTTGATGAGCGAAGGCTTCACTTCTGACCATTGACGGGTCTTGAGGCCACAATCTGGGTTGACCCAGAGGTTTTTACGCGGGATCACAGCTTCCGCTTTTGACATGAGGTTGCTCATCTCATTGGTGGGGGGTACTCGTGGCGAGTGGATGTCATAGACACCTGGACCGATCTCATTAGGATACTTGAAGTCCACGAAGGCATCGAGCAGCTCCATATTTGAGCGCGAGGTCTCAATCGTGATCACATCGGCATCCATAGCGGCGATGGATTCGATGATGTCGTTGAACTCGGAGTAGCACATGTGAGTGTGGATCTGGGTATCATCCTTCACGCCACAGGCACTGAGGTGAAAAGCCTTAACCGCCCAGTCGAGATAGTTATCCCACTCGCTGTGGCGTAACGGCAAGCCTTCGCGAAAAGCCGGTTCATCGATCTGGATGGCAGCAATTCCGGCGGCTTCGAGGTCTACCACTTCATCGCGAATGGCTAGGGCGATCTGATGCGTGGTGACAGAGCGGGGCTGGTCGTCGCGCACGAAGCTCCACTGAAGGATTGTAACTGGGCCGGTGAGCATCCCCTTCATTGGGCGATCGGTGAGCGACTGAGCATACTCAGACCAGTAGACCGTCATCGGGTTGGGACGGTTGACATCACCAAAAATAATCGGTGGCTTCACGTAGCGAGTACCAAAGCTTTGTACCCAGCCCATGCTGGTAAAGGCAAAGCCTTCGAGATTTTCACCAAAGTATTCCACCATGTCATTGCGCTCGAACTCGCCGTGAACAGGCATATCGACTCCGATCTCATCCTGGAAAGCAACGCATTTAGCGATTTCGTCCTTCAGGAACTGGTCGTAGTCGGCATCACTGAGCTTCCCTTTTTTCCACTGAGCGCGTGCATAACGCACTTCTTTTGTTTGAGGGAATGAGCCGATGGTTGTGGTCGGGAATTCCGGCAGATTCAGCTTGGCATGTTGCTTGGGTTGGCGTTCGACGAAGGTCGAGGCGCGATCGAAATCGCTGGGTTTAACCGCAGCAAGGCGCTTTTGCACGGCATCATTGTGGATGCGCTTGCTGGACTTCCGGGAAGCAGCGGCGGCACGGTTGGCTTCAAGCGTTTCTTGACTTCCGACTTCACCGAGAAGCTGCCGGAGTTCGGTGACTTCCGTGAGTTTCTCGTCGGCAAAGGCTAGCCAGCTTTTTAGCTCGTCATCAAGCTTCCGTTCGTTTTGCAAGGTAACGGGCGAATGCAGAAGCGAGCAGCTAGGGGCGACCCAAAGCCGATCCGCACCAACAGCGGCCTTGGCCTTCTTCAAAACTTCTAGTGAAGCATCGTAATTGTTCTTCCAGATATTACGGCCTTCGACGATTCCGGCGGAGAGAATTTTGTTCTGTGGGAAGGAGGCTAGAACACTGTCGATGTCCTCTGAACCCCGAACGAAATCAAAGTGCAATGCATCAACCGGCAACGCGAGGTAGTCATCAAGATTATCTCTCACACCACCGAAATAGGTGGTTACGAGTAACTTAGCGGAACCTTTGGCCTTGCAGAGGCGATCGTATGCTGCTTTCAAAGCATGGCGCTGTGCGTCGCTAAGATCGGTGGAAACAATCGGCTCATCGAGCTGTATCCATTGCGCTCCGGCGATCGCCAGCTTGTTGATAATCTCTTCATAGAGGGAGAGAAGGCGATCGAGGAGAGTCAACGGATCGAAATCTGGGTTGCTAGAATCGAGTACCTTGCCTAGGGAGAGGTAAGTTACGGGGCCAATGAGTACCGGCTTCCCATTCATCCCCAGCTCCTTAGCTTCCGCGAACTCATCGAAGACTTTGGTGCTGCTCAGGGAAAACTTCGTGTCCGCCCGAAACTCAGGCACGATGAAGTGGTAATTCGTATCGAACCACTTGGTCATCTCGCTGGCGAAAGTGGAAATTTTGTTGATTTGGCAGTCCTTCTCGTCTTCAACCAAAGAAGCGCCGCCTTCCGTACCACGAGCGATGGTGAAAACGGTGTTGATATCCGTCTGCCCACCTTGCCATTGGAAGCGCGACGGCACATTACCAAGCAGGCAACTCATGTCTAGCACTTGGTCATAAAAGGAGAAGTCATTGACCGGGATCAGATCGATTCCGGCAGCCTGTTGCTTCTTCCAGTTGGTTTCGCGCAAGGTCTTGCCCGTAGCGAGCAGCTCAGAAAGAGGCAGGTTGCCTTTCCAGTAGGCTTCTGTAGCCTTTTTCAATTCACGCTTGGCTCCAATGCGAGGGTATCCCAGCGAATGTGTTTTGATAGGGGTCTTATGGCTGTTACTCATAGAACTTGTCTCCGATGTGAGGGTATTCGAGCAAATTTCTTTTGCTGTTTTCCTGGTTGCTCATGGGCATGAAAATTATGGTATCAGCCTTGACCGATGAATAAAAATGGTATTTACTCATGGAATAATGAGTGAAATTCATGGAAAGCTGATGACATTTCTCGAACGCAGCCACCTTGAGATCGTCCGCGCGGTTGAACTGCATGGGACGATGACCGCCGCCGCCAATGCGCTACACCTGACACAATCGGCTCTGAGCCACAGTATGCGTAAGCTGGAAGATCGGATAGGGGTGAAGCTTTGGTATCGGGAAGGACGCAGCCTTCGCCTCACTCCGGCGGGAACCCACTTGCTGGCCACGGCTAACCGCCTGATTCCCCAGTTTGTCCAAACAGAAGAACGATTAGGACAGTTCGCCCGTGGCGAGCGGGGAACCTTACGAATTGGTATGGAGTGCTACCCCTGCTATCAGTGGCTACAGAAGATCGTCGCCCCCTACTTGCGTGCTTGGCCGTTGGTGGATTTTGAGGTCAAACAGAAGTTTCAATTCGGGGGAATTGGGGCACTCTTCGATCGTGAGATCGACTTGCTGGTGACACCCGATCCACTGCAAAAAAAGTCACTGCATTTTGAGCCAGTCTTTGACTACGAGCAGGTTCTGGTGGTCTCTTCGGATCATCCACTGGTCGAGAAGGATCACGTCATCCCCCGGCAGCTCGGTGAGGAAGTGCTTTTCACCTATCCGGTTTCTCGCGATCGCCTAGATATCTATACCTGCTTCCTCGCTCCGGCGGGCAGGACGGTCAGAAAACAGAAAGTAGTCGAGAGTACGGACATAATGCTGCAAATGGTTGCCTGCGGACGCGGAGTGGCAGCTTTACCCCGCTGGCTGGTCGAGGAATTCTCTGAAAAATATCCTGTGCGTGCAGTGCGACTAGGTTCCAGGGGTATCCAAAAGCAAATCTTCTTGGGTGTCCGTCGCACCGATCTCGAAGTTGATTATCTCAATGCATTTATGGAGCTGGCTCGTAATTACAGTGAGCATCCTTGAATCGATGCAGATTGTTGATGAGAAACAGACGGGTAACTATAGTTGATTCAATTAACACTGAGACACTCTAATCTGTCTACAATAACGGTAACGGTATAGGTAGGGGCGAAAAACTTTTCGCCCCTACCTATCCTCCATTAACTTGATAACGTCCGCCGTTTGGTCACCATGCGATAGGTTTCAATCACATCACCGACTTCCCAAGTGGTGAACTTATCAACCCCAATTCCGCATTCAAAACCAGAATTGACCTCTTTGACATCATCCCGTTCCCGACGCAGGGAATCTAGGAAGCCTTCATAAATTAGGTTTTGGCCGCGCATCACCCGCAAGTTACAGTTACGAATGGCTTTACCCGAGAGTACATAACATCCAGCCACTGCTCCTTTACCAATAGTAAATACAGCCCGGACTTCGACCTGGCCAAGATCTTCTTCCACCAGTTCCGGGTCGAGCAGACCTTCCATTGCCCCTTGAATATCATCTAGGAGTTTATAGATAATGTCGTATTCGCGCACATCGACACCGGTTTGATCGGCGGCTGCACGAGCGCCACTGGCAAAGGTAGTATTGAAGGAAATAATCACAGCATTGGAGGCAGCAGCGAGATCTACGTCAGTTTCGGTGACTTCACCTGCCGCAGCTAGGAGAATCCGCAGTTGCACTTCATTTTGAGGCAATTGTTGCAAGGAGCCGAGAATGGCTTCTACAGACCCTTGAACATCGGCTTTCAAGAGTAGGTTGAGTTCCTTAAGTTCGCCTTCTTTGACTTGGGCGCTCAGAGAACTGAGGGTAACTCGACGGGAGGCGAGGGCTTGTTGAAGGCGGGTTTCCCGTTGGGCATCTGCACGGGAATTGGCGATCGCCCGCGCTTCTTTTTCATCCGCCATACATTCAAACTCATCTCCGGCTGAGGGCAGTTCATTGAGACCCAAGACCTCGACGGCAAAGGATGGAAGTGCTTCTTCCACCCGATCGCCTCGGTCATCGATCATCGCTCGAACTTTACCCATGGTTGCTCCAGCCACTACCGCATCGCCGACTCGCAGGGTTCCATTCTGGACCAGCAAGGTGGCTACCGGGCCTCTGGCCTTATCCAAATGGGCTTCAATAATGGTTCCTTTCGCTAGGCGATCGGGATTAGCGGACAGTTCTTCCACCTCGGAGACCAAGATCAACATTTCCAACAGGCCATCTAAGTTTTCTCCCTGAATGGCGCTCACGGGAACCATAATCGTATCTCCGCCCCACTCTTCCGGAACTAAGCCATGTTCCATCAACTCTTGTTTGACGCGATCGGGAGAAGCTCCTTCCTTATCAATCTTGTTAATGGCAACCACAATCGGAACCTGAGCGGCTTTGGCGTGGCTAATGGCTTCAATGGTTTGAGGACGAACCCCGTCATCCGCCGCCACCACGAGAATGGCAATATCGGTAACTTTTGCTCCTCTAGCCCGCATGGCAGTAAACGCCTCATGTCCAGGAGTATCTAAAAATACGATTTGCTGACTATTGTCATCGTGCTCCACATCCACATGGTAAGCCCCGATATGTTGGGTAATCCCACCGGCTTCTGAATCAACGACCTTAGTTTGGCGAATGGCATCCAGAAGCGTCGTTTTTCCATGATCCACATGGCCCATAATCGTCACCACTGGAGGACGGCGATGGAGGTGTTCTAAGTCCTCTTCTTCCAGCATCTGGGTTTTTGTCGCTTCTGATTGGGCAGCCACCGTTTCCACTTCTACGCCCAAATCTTCAGTCACCCAGATCGCCGTTTCCAGATCTAAGGTTTGAGTCACCGTGGCCGCAATTCCCTTAGTAAATAAGCGTTTAACCACCTCAGTTTCGGGAACCACCAGCAAGGCCGCCAAATCGCGCACCATTAATTCACCCTTGAGGGTAATTTTTTCCGGTTTCTCAACTTTCTCTGGCCCTTTATTGGCCATCCGTCGTCCTCTGTGATCCCGATTAGACGATCGCTTCTTGGCGGCGGGTACTCCTGTGGGTTTAGCCGCAGGAGCCGATAATCCTTTCGGTTTAGCTGGACGCACGAGAGAGAGACTCACTTCGGTGGCGTTATCATCATCGAGATCGTCATCGAGATCGTCATCCAAATCATCCTCAATAATCTGAGGACGGCGTTTTTTGGTTACCCCTTTACCGGCTTTAGCATTGGCCTTTTGGCGGTCATCCTCATCCTCTTCCTCTGACCGTTTTTTCACCTTTTTGGTGGGTCGAGGCATGGGCCGTCTTAATTCTAATTCCAGTGTTTCCTCTGGTTCTGCGTTATCTAGAGGAGTAGTTACCAGATCCTCATCATCCATCTCCTCAGTCTTGCCTTTCGTAGATGCTCCCGGTCGTACTGGACGCGGACGCAGAGGATCGGATAATTTGTCCTTATCTCTATTGGCGATCGCCTCAGGTTTCGCCGGCTTCCTCGGTTTAGAACTAACGGCAGTAGCTTCTCCCGATCCTGAGGGGCGTTTTTTACCACCATTGGGTTTTTCCGATTTCCCAGCCTCTCTGTCTTTGAGGATAATCGGTTTGGTTCCTTGAGGTTTTTTCACCTCTCCAGTCTCTGGTTTCGCCTCATTTCCAGAGCGTTTGAGTCGAGGCGGTTTCGGCGATCGATTCGGTTTAGCTGGCTTGGCTGGCGCAGAGGGAGCGCTCACCGTTCCCTCCGTCGTTACTGGAACTGTTTTTGCCTCAACTTTTGAGGGCTTAGTGGGTTGGGACGGGCGAACCGGAGGGCCCATCAATTGAGTTTTTTGATCTGCATCAGGCATGGATGGGGGCGGGGTCACGTCCTTAGAGGGTGAATGGGGAGAGGGTTCAGCACTCTTTTCGGCTGCGGGTTGTTCAGGGGGACGGGAGGCAACGGGCTGTTCCTCAGCGTTCTGCTCAGGGGCAACGGGTAGAGTCGTCGGTTTAGACACTTCAGATACAGGTGAAGGTGAAGGTCGCGATGGAGGAGATTGCAGGGATACAGCATCTTCTGAGGAACTGCGGGGTGCCTCTGGTGTCGAGCCACTAGGTTTGTCTCCCTCAGAAGGATGTCTCCGAATTTCTAAAATTTGCTGTTTTTTCTTAATCGGTTTTTCACTCCCCTGGGATTTGGAGCGATGATGAGTCGGTTTTCCCGCTGGTGTTTCGCTGGGGGGATGTTTTTCAGCCCAAGCGCGAATCCGCTCGGCTTCCGATTCGGATATGGTGCTGCTATGACTTTTGTAGGTGATATTCAATTGATCGCAAAGATTTAAAACGTAATGATTGTCCAAATTCAATTCCTTGGATAGCTCGTATATTCTGACTTTGCCGTTGTTCATCCACACTTGCCTCGTCTGTGATATCTACTGGTTTTTACATAGTGGCCTGCCTTTCGACGACAACTACAGGGACAGAAGGGATCGATCGCCACTCGGTCGATCAATACTTCTTTATTTAATCTTGCACAAATTGTTAACCAACTGGAGGGATTGTTAGGATTTTTAGAAATCTCGCTACCCAATGAGTTCAAAAACCGGGTTTTATGGCTCAGATTTGGGGAGAGATGACGGGGGGTTATCCACTGCCTGTAAGCGAGACCATAGAGCTTCATAAACCGATGGCGCAACAGAAGCTCTGAGAGATCGCCCTAATCGATTCTTTTTTTGAGCTGCTTTTAAACAGTCCGCTTGTGGACATAAATAAGCCGATCGCCCCATTCCCCGATCCAATTGGATTTTACTATCTGGATAAACCCGGACAATTCGCCAAAAGGCTTCTTTTCGATCGACTTTTCGGCAACTCACACAACGCCGTTGATTCGGCTCCATTCCCTCTCCCTCATCTCATCTTATTGACCCCTAGGGTTTCTTATTCTCCTCTATTCTTGTGTCATTGGATCGTCCTCCTCTAATTCTACTAATTCTGAGTCTTCTGAGCGCTCTTCCTGGAAGTCTAAAGTCGAGTCTTCTGGGGCGACTACTGTCTCTTCTTCCTCTGAGGATGCCTCTAATGGCTCATCCATCTCCTCTGCTCCATGGCGAGCCTCAATAATCGCGGCTATCTTCTGATGTTCAGCCGTGGCATCATAGAGCGCTCCATCTTTAATATCAATTTTCCAGCCCGTTAATCGAGCCGCTAAACGTACATTTTGTCCCTCCTTACCAATCGCTAAACTTAACTGATCTTCGGCTACTAATACATGGGCTTGTCGCACTTCAGGGTCAATTAAATAGACCGCATCCACCTGGGCTGGACTTAGAGCATTAGCAATATAGGTTGCTGGATCGGGAGACCAACGGATCACATCAATTTTTTCGCCCCGCAGTTCATTAACCACCACCTGGATACGCGATCCTCGCGCCCCAATACAAGCGCCTACTGGGTCTACATCCCGTTCTAAAGTATCCACCGCAATCTTGGTTCGCGGCCCCACATAACGAGAGGGGGGATTGGCTTCCCGCGCGACGGCCACAATCCGTACCACCTCATCCTCAATTTCCGGCACTTCATTTTCAAACAAATAGACGACCAACCCGGCATCGGCACGGGAGACCATCAACTGGGGGCCGCGATGGGAACCCGATCCCACCTTTTTCAGATAAACCTTAAATGTGGCATTCGCTCGGTAATTATCATTAGGCAACTGTTCCCGTTTGGGTAACTCAGCCTCCACTTCTGGCTGTCCATAGCCACTGCTAACGGCTAGAACCACCGATTGGCGCTCAAAGCGTAGTACCCGCGCCTGTAATACTTCTCCTTCAAGGTCTTGAAATTCCTCTTGAATCAGTTTACGCTGCTGATCTCGTAATTTTTGCGCCAAGACCTGCTTGGTTTGAATGGCGGCCATGCGACCAAAGTCACCCTGATCGGGAGTAACATCCAAAACAACTGTTTCACCGATTTGGGCTTCATCCACTACTTCTTGCACTTCTTTGAGGGAAATCTGATGGTCGAAATTACTTACTTCTTCCACGATCACCTTAGTGCAGAGAATCCGAAACCCTTCTTCATCGAGATCGAGTTCCACCTCAAAATTATCAAAATAATCTTCTTCAAAGCTTTTCAGGTGAGCGGCTCTACGATAGCGTTCATACCCCTTCATCAGAGCTTCTCTCAGGGCTGCTTGAACAGCACTTTTGGGTAAGTTTCGTTCTTTGCTGATACTCTCGATTAAATCTTTGAGTCTAGCCAATTCAACCATTGACATTGTTAATTATTTTCCTTTGTTCTAAGTGTAAATTTGAGATTACCCTCTAGGGAGCGAGTTCATCGTCAGCAAAACTCTACCCAACGAATGACATCACGAGGGATAGCAATATTGCGGCCTTTTTGGTTCAGATACACTGTGGTTTCATCGCGACTATTGAGTGTACCTTCCCATTTAGATTTGTCCTTATAGGGGGGATCGGTCATAACGATCGCCGGAAATCCCTTAAAGGCAATAAAGTCGCGGTCCGTGATGAGGCGTTTGGAAATACCCGGACTGGAGATTTCCAAGACATAGGATTGGGTAATCAGTTGACTGTCCTCTAGAGCGGCTTCTAGGAAGTGACTCATTTGTTCACACTCATCTAAACCCGTATCTTGATCCGGGTTCCGAATATCAACCCGTAATACCGGTGGATTTTGGTTGGTTTGGAAGGTAGCACCAACGACTTCCAACCCCAGTTTTTGAGCGACTGGGGCGGCTAACTCTAGGAGTTGTGGGATTAAAGGATGAACCATAATACACCATGTACTGCCATAAAAAAAAGCGGGTTAGTTCCCACTCAAGCGTCTGAGATTGGTTTAGGGAGGGATCGTTGTGGCGATCGCCCTTAGCCATAGACTGGAGGTTGCCTCACCTAATGGTGAGGGATCTCTTTTCTCTCCCTGGGATTAGGGTTCAGGGGTTGAGGAGAAAAGATAGACTTTCTTCAATACCAAGCTGAACGTTCAAAGAAATCACTTGACTCTAGATTGCAGAGAAAAGAGTGTACTTTCCCCATCAAGCACGGTCAAACTCTATTATAGCGCTATACGCTAGGGAATAGGGAATAGGCAATCGATTCGCTCAAGATTGTGCAAATTTTGGAGAGCGGCTTAACGTTTCTTGCTTTTTTCCAGACGTTTGGTTTCCTCTAAAATTTTCTCAATGTCTTCTTCAGCTAGGCGTTGCACATAGTTAATCTTAAATTCTTCCAAGAAGGCTGTTACTAGAGACTCCAGTTCTTGGGTGGTATGTTTTTGTTGCAATTCGGCACTGAGAGATTTACCAAAACTTTCTGCCAATTGACTCATTAATTCTGCGCCTACCGTATCATTTCTAATGGCTTGATACAGATTTTGGGAGCCTTCAGCAATCAAGCGGGAAAGTTGCTCGGAGACCTGTTGACTAAATTGGCTAGGCAATTGGGCGAGTGGGGGAATATTTTTGATGTTTTGATAGAAGGGAGTCGCTTCAGCCACTTGCTCAATATTGTGGTTGATAATGTCTTGGATTTGCGGTTGCAGTGTGGGTAAGACTTGGCAGATTACCACTTCGGTTAATCGATGGGTAATGGCTTCAATTTCATTAATATCATTCAGATCGATATATTCACGGTTGGCTCCTTCAAAGAGTTGTCGCGCTAGGGAACCACTCCGAATTTCATTTTCCAACTGATTAATCACTCGAATAATAATGACTTCAGTCAGCTCACCTGCAATGGTGGCAACAAATCCTCGACTCAGTTGGATACGAATGGGTTCTAAATTAATTAGTTTAGCTTGATGGAGACGGATGGTAACGGGAATAATGCGCAACCACCGAAAGAGGGGTACAAACAGGAAGATATCATACCATCTCCAGAGCATGGCATCGGTCAAGGTAATGGTATCGTGTTTCTGACTGATGTATAGGCTGCGAGCCAAAAATTCGACTAAGAATAGAAGAGCAAAGGGGAAATCGAGGGCAGCAAATAAATTCGTATATCCTCCAGTTTCATCAATGGAGCGATAATAGTTGCTAGCCATTAATGGAGCGATTGTAGCATTAAATAGCTCAACTTGATCTTCTGAGCTAACTAATAGATTTTCTGCTGTCCAAAACTGATTAAATGCATCCTTAGCAGAGTCTTCCTCCATATGATCTCGCATTCGGTTTTTGATTTTTTCCAAGGTTCCGCTTTTCTCAGCTCCCTGGAACGGATTTTGATTAATCATTTCTTCACTCAATTCTCGCAATTGAGCTAAAAGTTGTTTAGAGAGGGGAGAGCTATAACCGGTTTTCTGAGCCTGTTTTTCTAGCTCATGAACCACTCGCAAGTAGTTCTCGGTATCGCGGTTGCCTTGAATACCTTTGATGGGATCGTACCAAGCCGTAACGGGAGAAGAATCGATTGAATCGGAGAGAATGGGGACTTTAATGATAAATCCGACGAAGGGAACTTGAATGGTTCCTTGCAACCAAAAGTTTCGCAGTTGGATATAACTGAGGTCGAAGGCAACCAAGGCTAAATTAACGGTGGCGATCGCGACCATGATTCGTTCATACCATAGAGCGATCGCTCCCCGTTTTTTTCGTGCTAACCGTTCCAGAGGATTCATAACTGAAGGGTTCTACTACCGGTTACTAAACTCAGGAGGCGCTATTTCTTCCAGAATCGTAAACCGGACATGATTTAACGCTAAATCTCCCACAGAGAGCTGTTCTCGGTCTACAGGTTTTCCATCTAAGCGGATGCGCTCAAAGGGAATTCCTTTGCCGATTTCAATATGATACCAGGCTAACCCCATAAAAAAACGGGACAAGTGATTACCATCTTCCATATCATCGGGATTGGATTCCATGGGAACCCAGCCGATACTGGGAATATAAAACTCTAACCAAACATGGTTATAATCTGGCTCTAGGGGAACGTTTTTGTATTCAGGACTAGCGGGGCATTTATAGCGACCAATGGTACGGCAGGCAATGCCATTTAAGCGTGCGAGAGCGAGTAAAACGCCGACATATTCACCACAAGATCCTGCCCCTCTGGAGAGAACAATGTCGGGGGTTTCTATTTTGGTGGTTAGTCGATAGGAGAGGCGATCGTAAGCATAATTGCGCAACGAAATCATGCGCCGTAAAAAGTTAGTTTCTCCACTGACTGCTTGTTGAGCGGCTTCCCGGACGATCGCCGTATCCATGGCTAGATTATCATCATCAATCAGGTAGCGCTGTTGTAAGTCTGGCTCTAAGGTGGGGATTTTTTCTACATCCAAAGGTACAAGGCTATATTTGATGCTGTAAACTTCGATTAAGGCTTTCCAACCAAAAATTCGTTTTTCGTAAGGTTTCAGGTGGTCAAAGTTAAAAACAGCAACGTTTTGCCCTTCTTGAATTTCTTCGGTAAACTCTAAACCGATCGCTTCTATAGAGCGTACTTTTTGCCGCGCTGTTTCTGAAGGCAGAGCAATTCGCCATTGTAAATTCTTCAATTCAATGGCATCGAGGGGAGAGAGTTCTTCGACATAGGACATCTCGATCAGATAACCATTGGAGAGACTATAATAGCCGTCGGGATTATAGGAATAGTAGAGGGGATGAATAAAGGTGCGATCGCGCCAAGCTAATTCTAGGGGCGGATCGGAATTGGGGTCATCGCGGATAAAGGGTTTTTCACTGGCATAGGAAACATAGAGTAATTCTTCTGAGGTGGCTGGATCTTGATAAAACACCAGTCCCGTGGGACTATCAAAGGGCGTTAAGAAGCTAAATTGAATCTCGCCAGTTGCCCGATCCATACAATAAACGGTCTGTTCTTCCTTGTCTGCCACCCAAAGCTCCTCATGGCGGATTGTTAGACTTTCTACTCCAACGCCTGGGGGACGCAACTGGGTAATCATCCGCCCTTTATCGTTAAACACTTGGATATAACAGCCTTCCTTACAGGAAACATAAATGGTTGTTCCCCAAATGGCAATTCCTTCAGCGCGGAAGGGCAAAGTGGCAAATAAGCGGGGACGAAAATCGTCTAGGGAACACGCATAGACACTATGATCGCGGGTAAACCAGAGGGTGTTCTCCCAAATGGCTAAACCATTAGCATATTTGATTTCAGGGAGTTCATTGGGGTTGAGGATCGTTGTATTATCATTTTTGGCATCAATGTGGAGAAGATAACCGCGTATGGAGTCTAGGGAAAGTAACTTAGACTGATAAGAGGTTAATCCTCGGAGATCGTAAACTCCTATGGGTCGAATCGTGCGGTGAATCATAGTGATTATGCTGCGGTAATCGAGTTTTACATGAGTCATCAAGGGTTGTCTTCATCCACTAGCCCCCCTTCGGCTACGCTCAGGACAAGCAGGGCGGCGCTTCTCCGGTGGGAGAAAGGGAGTAGAAGTCCCTCTTCCGTGGGAGAGAGATTTAGGCAGAGGTGGACTTGAACAGGAATCAATTAAAAATACTATATTCTGGTTGTAAGGGAAATTTATGACTAGGCAAGCGCTGTTTTTGGTCAATACTCATTCACGACGGGGGAGGCATTCTCGCGAGGAGGCAATGACCTATTTGGAACATCATGGATTTGAGTTATTCGCAGTTTCTCCTTCAAATTATCAAGAATTACCTCAGGTGATTCGCAAGTATGGCCCCCAGATGGATTTGGTGATTATTGGCGGAGGCGATGGTACCCTAAATGGGGCAGTGGATGCTCTGGTGGAGATCCAACGACCTTTAGGTATTTTACCGATGGGAACGGCTAACGATCTGGCGCGAACGTTACAGATCCCATTGTCAATTCCGGCGGCTTGTCGGGCGATCGCTACGGGAAAACTGCATCAAATTGATTTAGGCTGGGTAAATGGCAAGTATTTTTTTAATGTGGCTAGTTTGGGATTAAGCGTGAAGATTACGGATGGTCTCAGTAAACAATCTAAGGGACGTTGGGGAATTTTAGCCTATGCGATGTCGGCTCTGAAGGTGTTGACTCAATCTCGTTTATTTGATGCTGAAATTCGAGCGGGGGAAGAGTCCCATAAGGTGAAAACGATTCAAATTGCGATTGGTAATGGTCGCTATTATGGAGGAGGAATGGCGATCGCTCATGATGCGGCGATCGACGATCAACGCCTCGATCTCTACAGTTTAGGATTAGAACATTGGTGGCAAATTCTAGCTATTTTTCCTGCTCTTCGCCAAGGTCGCTATCATACTTTGCCGGGGATATTATCCCTCAATGGTACAGAAATGCAGGTTTACACCCGCCATCCTCTCCCCATCAATACGGATGGCGAAATTACGACTACTACCCCCGCTCACTTCCGCGTCATTCCTAAAGCTTTATCGATTTTTATTCCCGGGCCGAAACCACAACTGACTCACCAAGTTTAGGTTGGTGGGTAATGGGTTATGGGTAATTGAAAGGTAACGAAACTGATCCTATTGAACCCATCTCTCGAAGTAAATAAGCTATAAGCAGAGACATCGTGGAGGAGGGCGGGTTTACTTGCAATAGTTGTCAGTCTACAAGATTTGGGTATAACCCGCCTCTACAGATCTCTGTAGCGTAAATAAATAGATTTGATATAACCCGATTTAACCCAATCGGTAGGGAACTTCAAGATCCTGATGGACAGGAGTACACTATTAGAAAAACGTCAAGATTTAGATCGCAGCGATCGGGAGTTAATAATGGATCTAACAACCGTTTTTTTACAACGATTAGAAAGGGACGTAGAAGCGGCTACTCAACAGGCTGTTGAACAAGCTGTTGAACAGGCTACTCAACAGGCTACTGAACCGACTACTCAACGAGTAGAGCGGATGATGGTAGAGAGCATGTTGCAAGTGAAGTTTGGGGAAATTGACGATCGCCTAGCCCAAATTATCGATCCTTTGATGGAGCGATCGCCTTTAGAGAGAACAGAAGCCATTATGAAGTTGTCTCGGCAAGAGCTACTCGATCGCTACAGCGGTCCGCGCGGTAATGGGTAATGAGGTATAGCGCTGCGCGCTAGGGAATAGGGAATAGGTTATAGTTGATAGGTTTCAGTATTAAATCATGTCCTAATATCAAATCTATTTATTTACGCGACAGAGATCTGTAGGGGCGGGTTATACCCAAATCTTGTAGACTGACAACTATTGCAAGTAAACCCGCACGAACCCACAAATCTACCGAGAAAGAGCTGTCTTCCCGACAAATTTCTCATAGCTTGCACTCAGCTCTTCCACCGCTAACTCATAAAACTCTTTGCCATGTTCTGGAGTCGCTAACGCAGGATTTGACCCCATGCGACCATCAGGATAGTGGCGACGGAATTCTGCTGGGGTAGTGATGGGGTGACCTTTGCCGACTTCTGGAGACAGGGGCGCAGTTTTAATAGAGTCGGGATAAACATATTGAGTCAGTGCTACTTCGCTCGGTGTCGCGTGAGACCCTTCTTGATCGCCATACAACTCTTGGGCCCGTTTATAGACACTGCGACACATAAACCAGTTGGCTAAATGGCAGGTAACTTTTCCTTCCGGGTCGATATTTAATTGGGCTAGATGGGTATAAACCTCAGAAAAGGCCGCTTTCATGGGAGCCATATTGCCCCCATGACCATTGATAAAGAAGAATTTCGTAAACCCCGCTTGGGCTAAATAGGTGATATAGTCCTTAATCACCAAAATCAATGTAGAGGGTTGGAGGCTCATGGTTCCGGGAAAAGCTGTGTGATGGAGAGCCATGCCAACATTAATGGTAGGGCCAACTAGGGCATGAGTTTTTTCACCGACTCCTTTGGCGATCGCCTCTGCACAAATCGCATCTGTACCAATTAATCCCGTTGGCCCGTGTTGTTCCGTCGAGCCAATGGGCAAAATTAAGCCTGTAGAGGTTTTAAGGTACTCTTCAACTTCTGGCCAGGTGGAGAGATGGAGCAACATGAGACTAAAGGGCAGATAGGGCATCCTCTAGGGTAGCAAACTCTCCAGATTCCGGGAAGAAGATTGGCTCAGACCCAAAAAAATTTGCTCAATTTAGCAAATTTGCCCAAATTGTATGGTTCTATGGCTAGAATAAGCGATAACATTTGAGAAGCCCAATTATAAAGCCACATATCACTAGCCAATTATGCTACATCGCAAGATCTATCAACTCTGCTCCGAGGGTCGTGAAATCTGGATTTTCTTGCGAGACCAGCAACGCTGGATAGAACGCGCCCGCGTTCTAGAAATCGAAGGAGATTTAGTCACGATTCGGTATGAAACAGAAGAAGAGGATGAGATCTGTGCTTGGGAAGAAATGGTTCGCCTAGAAAGCATTGGTGCAGTCACCCAAAAGCTCTCTAATTTCCCCAAGGGCAATAGTGAATTCCTGGTCTCGGAAGAGTGCCCAGAAGCGGAACAAATCCAGCCACACCCGGAATCAAACTCTGATTAACGCAGAACGCATCTCAACCCTAGCGATCGCCCCTCGGCCTAATACGCTATCATTCACAACTGAAAACCTTAAATCATAATCACAAGACGATGGATATTAAATTGGTTTTAGTCATTCTTACTGTCATCTTTACCGTAACCACCTTATTTTTTGGCACCAAGAACGGGTTCTACGATTCCGACAACTACCACGGTAACGGTTCTGCCCATTAAATTATCCGCAGGGTGGGCCGGGCAACAGTTGTATAATTTGAATACTATCGCTCATTCTCTTGCCCACCTTACTGGCGTGTCAACTCTTGGTTACCCTTGAATGCATTCCCTACGGTACCGGTCAATCTGGGGATGGAGTCTGTCTACTGGTGCGGATGGGCCCCTATCGTATCCTGCTTGACTGCGGTTTACATCAGATAGACCCCCTTCGTTCCATTGAGCCACCGGATATCGTATTCTGTTCCCATGCCCATCCTGACCATTGTCGCGGGCTTCCCAGTTTATCGCTTCAGTTTCCCGATGTGCCGATTTATGGCAGTGAAGTCACCCGGCAACTCCTCTCTCTACATGGACTAGAAGCGGAAACTGGTCAGGCTTTAGAGTGGCGATCGCCCCAACTGCTCAAACCCCATCTAAGCGCCGAACTCTATCCCTGCGGTCATCTGCCTGGAGCCGCCTCCTTGCTCCTCACCTACACCGCTCCAGAACGCCGCTACACCCTCTTCTACACCGGAGATTACTTTTCCTCCAACTCCCGGCTTGTGGAACGAATGAGGATTGAAGAAGTCCGGGGACTGCAACCGGATGTGCTGATTATCGAAGCCAGTTATGGAACCGCTCGTCATCCCAACCGCCGTCATCAAGAAAACCATCTGGCTTCGCGAATTTACACTATCCTGAAGCAGAAAAAATCAGTATTGCTACCAGTTCCCGTTCTCGGTCTTGGTCAAGAATTGCTGATGCTGCTGCGCTCTCACCATCAGTTTACGGGGCAAGATATCGATATTTGGGTGGATGAAACCATTGCTAGAGGCTGCGATGCCTACCTAGAGATTTTGCCCCATCTGCCCAGCAATGTGCAAAATTTTGCCCAACATCAATCCTTATTTTGGGATGAGCGCGTCCGCCCCCAATTGCGTCGCCTTCCATCCGATCGCGACTCAGGTCAACTGCCCCGATATCCCTCTATCGTTGTTTCCCATCGCCAATCGAATCTCCAGCAGTGGCTTGAACCTAACCCCGATTGCTGGTTAGTCTTACTCTCTGAACATGCTGAAGATACAGCCCAATTGATCGAAAGCTTAGACAAGATTGAAGGTGTAAAACTTGAAACCTATCTGTTTTCCCAACATTGTGATGGTTTAGGAACCACCCAACTCATTCATAATATTCGTCCCCAACACATTATTTTTTTCCATGGCAGTTCTTCTTATCTAGAAGATTTAGCCGGTTTAGAAGAACTGCAAAATCGCTATCATCTCCATTGTCCTCAAGCGAATAAACGAGTAGAATTACCTATCGGTGAGACCTTCATTCAACCAGCCGCTCCCGAAACCCATTATGAAGGAGAATTAACGGAATTAGAGACCACGGTTCAGATTGAGTTACCCGAACCCATTACCCGCGATCGCCGTTGGCAACACTTCAGCGACACCGGCATTCTGGAAGCCCGTTGGCAAGGAGAAGAGTTAGTGATTCGGGGCCTGTCTCAACGGGAATTGCTAGACCAAGGGATGCCCAAAATGCCAGCCAATCTCGATTGTTGTGGCAACTGTGCCCATTATCGGGGACATCGCTGTTGGAACCCAGCCTCGGCCCTGTTTGAATTTCGCGTTAGTCCCGATGGCTTGTGTCCTGTCTTTGCCCACCACCGGGTTGAATAACTCTCTATCGCTAAAGTTTCTCTCCTAGAGGTATGTTAAGAGAGAACTATTAATGTTAAAATCAGTAACAAAGATAAGATCGTTACTTACAAGGAAACCAAAGAAATTATGGGTCGTGTTGGGGTTTTACTCTTAAACTTAGGTGGGCCGGAAAAACTAGAGGATGTTCGCCCGTTCTTATTTAATCTATTTTCCGATCCAGAAATTATCCGATTGCCGGTGACCTGGTTACAGAAACCCCTAGCCTGGTTTATTTCCAGTAGTCGCTACAAGAAATCTCAAGAGAATTATAAGCAAATTGGTGGCGGGTCTCCATTACGTAGAATTACGGAAGAACAAGCACAAGCCTTAGAAGCAAGTTTAGCTCAAAAGGGACAAGAAGCGAAAATATATGTAGGAATGCGCTATTGGTATCCGTTTACGGAAGATGCGATCGCCGAAATCAAACAAGATAAAATCGATCATCTAGTCATTCTGCCCCTCTATCCCCAGTTTTCCATTAGCACCAGTGGTTCAAGCTTCCGAGTCCTAGAAAAACTGTGGCAAGAAGACCGGGTACTAGGAGATAACATTAAATATAGCCTCATTTCCTCCTGGTACGATCGCCCCGGCTATCTCCAAGCAATGGCAGACTTAATTGCCCAACAATTAGACCAATTTGAACACCCCGATCGAGTACATCTGTTTTTTAGCGCCCATGGCGTTCCCGTCAGTTATGTTGAAGAAGCAGGCGATCCCTATCAAAGAGAAATTGAAGCCTGTACATCCCTAATTGTCAAAACTCTTAACCGTCCCAATCCCCATACCCTAGCCTATCAAAGCCGCGTCGGCCCGGTGGAATGGTTACAACCTTATACAGAAGATGCTCTAGAAGAGTTGGGAGAAAAACAAGTTAAAGATGTGCTGGTGATTCCCATTAGCTTTGTGAGCGAACATATTGAAACCTTACAAGAAATCGATATTGAATATCGAGAAGTCGCTGAAGAAGCCGGAATTACCAATTTCCGCCGCGTTCCTGCTCTCGATACCCATGCCGGATTTATTAATGATTTAGCTGACTTAGTGATTGATTCGCTCAACTCTCCGAGTCAGAAATTCTCGGATGTTGTGCGTCCTTCCGATCAGTTGAAAATGTATCCTCAAGAGCGCTGGGAAATGGGCATCACCACCAGCGCTGAGGTCTGGAATGGTCGGTTAGCGATGCTGGGCTTCATTGCCCTACTGGTGGAATTGTTTAGTGGTAAAGGCATTTTACATGCGATCGGTATTTTGTAGTGCCTTGTTTCATCTAATGTGATGCATTAGATTTTGTTTGTAGTGAGGGCTTGAGCAATCTCCAGCTAGGCTTTTAAACACTAAAGTGCTTACTACAAACAAAGCCCTATTTTAGGTGAAACAGTCCACTAGGTTTGTTGTTGCGCTTTAGCGCTCAGAGCTGCCATAGCGCTAAAGCGCAACAACGAAGGAAATCTAATGCACCATTTTAGTTCTGTCACCTGCGATCGCAATGACAACTATTTAACCCGATTTGATATTAATTATTCATTATTAATTATTCATTATTAATTATACTCATGCACCCTCTAGACACGGTAACCATCCATCAATTTCGAGGACTACGAGATTTAGAACTCAAAGATCTCGGACAGATTAATCTCCTGGTTGGGATGAATAACTGTGGTAAAACCAGTGTTCTAGAGGCACTACTTTTGTATGCCAATCCCCTAGATATCAAAACTTGGCTGACATTATCCAGACTCAGAGAAGACGCAGTTAGAAGCCCCAGTTCAAGATTTGAAAGTCTGCAATGGTTATTTCCGAAACATCCTCAAATACCTGAAGCAGAATCAGACCCAACAGGAATTAAAATATCAAGCCAAGGTTCTTTAGCAATTGAAGAGGTAATTATTAATGATCGAAATAGAGAAGAAATTAGCTTGTTTCCTAAAACTGAACTTGTGACTCCTGAAGATACTTTTGCAGAACATGAAAAAGGATTTCAAGAAATAAACTCTCAATTAGAAATTAAAATAAATATAACAGCAAACTCAAAATCACCTAAGTTTAAGGTTGTAATTCCTCTAGGAGTAGGACGAATAATTATCTTTTCTGATACTGGAAAAATATTTCCTTTGGCTGAAACACAAAAGCAATTGAACACATGGAAACTATTTTCATTGCCAATTGCTATTATAACCTCTGAGTCTCATCGTTCTAACTTTGGCCAGCTTCGCCTACTCTCAAAAGCAAACTTTGAAAACTTTAAGTCCGATGTCATCGGCTTACTGAAAATTATGGATGATGATATTGAAGATTTAGAAATATTGATCAATCCCCAAACGGTAAGCAATCAAGCCAGTATTTACATTCAACATAAGAAACTCGGACTTACTCCTCTAAATACGTTTGGCGATGGAGTTCGTCGCTTATTACATATTGCTCTACAACTTCCGAGAGCAAAAGATGGGATTTTGCTGATTGATGAATTAGAATCAACCATTCATACCGAAGCCTTAGAAGATTCGTTTCAATGGCTAGTGGATGGGTGTAAAAAAATGAATGTGCAGCTTTTTGCTACCACCCATAGCTTAGAGGCGATCGATAATTTATTAGATGTCACAGAATCTGATGTTGATTTAGTCTTCTATCGTTTAGAACAGGGCCATAATAAAACAAAAGTGACCAGACATCCTAGGGAGCGATTAAAAAGACTTCGAGAAAATTTAGGTCAGGAGGTACGTTGGTGACGCAGAAATATGCACTGATTGGAGTTGAAGGGAATCACGATCAGGCATTCATTAGTAAAATACTCAGAAAAATTTTAGGCTTCAAAGAATTCTTTGGTAATGAGCAGGATCTCGATCGATTTTGGGAAAAGTTTGTCCCTCGATATCCTCCCAAGCAAGGCAAACTTTATATTAGATTAGATATGCCGACAATTTTACTCAAGGATACTCTTTCTGTGGCCATCTACGCGGGTGGTGGGAGCAATTTATCGATTAATTTAGAAGATAAGTTATCGAATATGGATTACGATCGACTTTGTGCTTTTGCAATTATTGCTGATGCGGACAACGATCGACCTGAAACCGTTGCCAAAAACTATTGTAATGATTTCCGAGAGTTTTTTCCTCAATTTCCTGATACTCCAGGAGAAGTTAACTGGAGTGGGATAAGAACGGGGATTTTTGTATTGCCTAACAATGAAGAGCAAGGCGTTTTGGAAACTGTGTTGTTAAAATGTGGTGAGATAGCGTATCGAGATTATTTGCAAAGGGCAAACGATTATATCGATCGCTTTTCAGAAGAAGAACGCAAAAAACTCAAATGGAAACCTTTTGATCGAGAAAAAGCCATTATTGCCACAGTGGTTAGTGTTCTCAAACCAGGTAAAACCAATCAAACCAGTATTTCTGATAATCAATGGATTAGTTCAGAAACGGCTGAGTCCGTTGAAGACTTGCAAAAATTGGTCTCTTTTTTAGAGGATTTGTTAGGGTTAAAGAACGATGATGCAAGTGCCTGATGGGTTCATTCCCGATCGCCTGCCGTTTTTGCAAGCCATTTGCTGGCAGATCCAAGATATCCATCGCTTCAGTCCCCAAGAAATGCTACGCCGCTATGAGCAAGGGTGGCATTATCGGGGCGTTTTGGCGGATATTGATCGCCAGGAAATGGCGTTTATCCGCTCCTTAGTCAAAGAGTATGGTTCTTGCTTAAATTCTATGTTTTCAGATCGACAGCATCAGAGGATTGTACAAATTTTGCATCAACTGCGGGCGGATTTTCTGCAAAAGTGCAACGTTTATTTTGGAGGAGGAACCTTATTAGCCTTGATGTATGGTGAATATCGCCAGAGTCAGGACATTGACTTTCTTTGCTCAGATCGGCAAGGATATCGGCAATTGCGTGAAGCGATTTTTACCCAGCAATATGCAGCTCTATTTAAGAATACAGAAGGCTTAAGTTTTCCTAGGGAAATTAGAGCCGATCGCTACGGGGTTCGGTTTCCCATTATGATTGATGACGTAAATATTCGCTTGGAAATTGTTTCTGAAGGACGCATTGAGCTAGACGATCCAGACACCCTAGAGTGGTGTCCCGTGCCTTGCTTGAGTTTAGTCGATCGCGCAGCAGAAAAGTTGTTAGCCAATAGCGATCGCTGGATGGATAGCTCCGTACTCTCTAGAGATCTGATTGACCTAGCTATCCTCGCCTACCATGGAGACTTACCCGATCGCAGCTTTATCAAAGCAGAAGCAGCGTATCCGGTACGAGAACCCTTGAAACGGGCGATCGCCGCTTTCCGGGAATTGGCTGATGGTGGCGATCGATATTACCAAGCCCTACAGATCCAAAACCCCACCCAAATTAGAGAAGGTTTAGGGCAATTGAGCAGGGTTTGTTAATTATGAATCGGTTCACCGGAACCGGGGTGATCGATCAAACGAGTCAAGCGCTCCAGACGCTTTTGATTATTTTCCGTAACGCCCTCACCCTCAGGTTGTCCTGTGAGGGTAAAAATGGCATTTTGTCGATCGCAGACTCCTTGAATATCGGGAATACACGCCACTTGAATCTTATGCTCCAAGGTTAAAACTTGGCCGGTTCGTGTGCTTTCTTCAACTGTCCTTTCCAGGGTGGCGACTCTGAATAAGTGTTGCGCTCCCCTATGCATCAAAGCATCACTAATACTATTCAACCGTTCGGAAACACTGGCGCAACGTCCTTGAGCTGATAAGTTGGTATTTTTTTCGGTTCTTGTCGTCGTCACTATGGAATCTTGCCCCAGAAAAACTGGGTTTCCATTACCGTCAACATCCCATACCCTGCGATCGTGCCAGATAATCAACGGATAGGTTTTCGACTTTAGGTTCATGACCGTTTGCCACTGCCCTCCACTCTGGCGACAGACAAATTTTTTACCCATTTGCTCAATCAACCGAATCGCCTCATAAGCAGCTACAGCATTGCCTTGTTTCCAATAGAAGCTGGCAGCGGTGCGTAAATCAGAGACTGCCCCCTCCGAGTCTCCCATGGCATCGCGGGCTAAAGCACGGCCTTGATAAGCTTGGGCATACTCACCGTTGATGGCGATCGCCTGATTAAAATAAGTAAGGGCTTGTTGATAATTGTGCTGTTCTAGGGAAGTTTGCCCCGTATTGTATATATTTTGGGGGACACTCCGATCCATTTGGGCAATCTGTGACGTTATACTTTCCCCTTGAGCCGCTTCAGGAACCACACCCCCCAGAGTTATTAGGGTTACAGTGCCAGCTAAAACAGAAGAGAACCAGTTGAGGATAGGAAACTTAGCAATCATAAACTTTTTCCGGGTAATAGCGTAAGCAAATCCCGTAGGGTGCGTTCACAAAAGTGCAGGGCACCCTACTCTATCTAAAGTTTACAGCGATCGCCAATAGAATACTTAACGATTAATTATTCCCTAAAATATACCCACACCTACTAATCCCAGTTTCCAAAATCCATTCAATTGAGCCTGGGAATCCAGACTCACCGAAGAAGTAGACGGAGCCTCTTGAATTTCAAAAACCCCTCCTTGGGTAATATCTTGCACTCCAACTGTGAGGGCAAAATCTCCCTGATTCCGATAAGCGGGGTTTTTAATCAGGAGTACCCCATAATTTTCACTATCAACACTTCTGGATTTAAAAAATGCCCATCCCTGGGTCAACGCACCAAATCCACCAATGGTGGCAATGCGCGGTATGGGATAGGATTCTCCTTCTGGGGCCCATAATAAGGGTTGATCGCCAGAAACCAAATCATCTAAAGACCAGGTTTGAGTATTCTTAAACGTAGCTTCAAAATCTGAGATGGCAAAATAGTCTACATCTTGAATCGTTCGATAGGGTTCGGAATCATCATAACTGAATTGACCTTGCCCAATTACCTCACGCCTCGTCCCAAAAAATTGCATCGTTAGGGTGATGGTCTTCGCTTGAGCAACCGCTTGCCCTATGATGAAATTAGAGCTAGTTAGAGCAAGGGTGAGAGCAAAAATAGAGAAGATAAAATTAGAGCGTTTCGTTGGTTTGTTCATAGGGCTAGTTTAACTAAGAGAGTAAATCCTGCGATCGCGGTTAATCGAGAAATGTGCACCAGTGAAGGGCACAATTGTTTACAATAAAGGGAAAATCCTGCCGACAACAGCTCCAAGGATTTTCTCTGGCTATGCAGATGTCACCTTAACCCCAATTTGGTTTATGAGGCAACGGGATCGATTCAGTCAATTTAAGGTATCGGATCGGAATGTGAGTCTAGGGCGCGATACACTCACCGAAAATCGGCCGATCGCGATTAAAAATCCTCCTGTGCAATTGCTCTTACTGATGGCTCTACTGTTGACAACCACGGGATGTAAATTGCTCCCGCGTCCTGAATCAAGTGCCTTTTCCCAACCCGTCGCCAATCAACCCCAGACCATTTCCGTGGATGTGGCAACGGCTGCGGCTAGTGATCGCGGAACGCGTTTAACCTATACGGGAACCACAGAACCGATTCAGGAAGTGACATTGCGATCGCAAAGTGAAGGGCAGCTCCTTTATCTGAGTGTAGATGTGGGCGATCGTGTCCGTCGAGGCCAAGTGATTGCCGAAATTGATAAAGCCTTACCCACCGCAGCAATTAACCAAGCTCAGGCAGAACTCTCGGCTCGTCGGGTAGAAGTTGCCCAAAGTGAAAGCCAGATTCGCCAGTTACAAACCCAAATTGAAATCGCCAAACTCGAATTAAGCCAAGCTGAAGCCGATGCCCAACGTTTGGAAACGTTGTATAAAGAAGGAGCCATTTCTAAACAAGATGCGGAATTAGCCCGCACTTCTGCCGAAAGAGCTAAACAAGCTCTCTCGGCAGCAGAAGCTCAGATCATTACCCAAAATAAGGTCATCGCCGCAGCTCAAGAGCGAGTCACTGCCCAACAAGCCATTCTCAGTCAAGCCCAAGAGCGTCAATCCTATACGGAAGTCGAAGCCCCTATTTCTGGCACTATTTTAAACCGACAAACAGAATCAGGTACGGTGGTAAGACCCGGAGATGAGTTGCTCAGAATTGGCAATTTTAGCCGCGTGAAAGTGAATGTGGAAGTCTCAGAATTAGATTTATATCAAATCCATCTGGGGCAATATGTGTCGGTGATTTTAGATGCCTTTCCTGACCAAGAATTTGCGGGAGAAGTCACCCGCATTTCCCCAGCAGCCGATCCGGTGGCGCGGTTAATTCCCGTGGAAGTAACCATTTCTAATCGTAGTGGGCGCTTAGGGAGTGGATTATTAGCCCGAGCGAACTTTGAAGTGGGCGATCGCCAAACGATCCGGGTTCCCCAAAGGGCCTTGGTGAACCGAGAAGGTGAGGATGCTACCCTATTTCTGATTGATGAGACCAGTGGAAACATCGTAACCTCTCGACGGGTCATCCTGGGAACAACCCGCGATGGTGAAGTGGAAATTGTCTCCGGTTTAGAACCTGGGGAACGCTATGTCTTGCAAAGTTCTCGACCTCTTGAGGATGGCGATCGCATAGAATTAAGTATCCTCTCTTCCCCATAAATTGGGTAAACCTAGGTTTTCTTGGATTGCCTGTTGCCTTTTGCCTCTTGCTTTTCCCTTAATTTTTATGACCGATAAAACCCCTCTAACTGTGCTGCAAAATCTTTCAGATTCCAAAAAAAAGCTAGGGTTACTGGCGATCGCTGGAATCATTGTCCTGGGTGCAACCGGTAGCCTGGCTTATTGGCTATTCGTTGGACGGACTCAAGTTCCTAAAGATATGCAACTGGGAGCCAATGTGGTTCCTCAAGATTCCCTGATGACCATTTCTTTATCCACCAATGAGCGTCAATGGGAAAATTTACGCTCGTTTGGTACTCCCAATACTCAAGCAGCATTAGACGAAAGTTTAGCCCAACTGCGCTATCAATTTCAAACCCAAACGAAATTAGATTACCTCCAAGATATTCAGCCTTGGGTGGGACAAGAGGTGACCTGGGCCTATTTAGCGCCAGAAATAGCTGAGGATGAATCCCTCTCTGAAGAAGAACGGATAGTGATGGTGGAACAACCCTCTTGGGTGATGATTGTTCCCATTGCCAATCCGTTGAAAGCAAAAGAAATTTCGGGCAAATTAGTCGATCAAGAACTGACCCAACGCACGTATAAGGATATTGAAATCCAAGAAACCCAACCCGATGCAGATGTGGTATTTTCTTCGACAGTTTTGGATGGCCGATATTTGGTCATTAGTAGCGCTCCAGAAGCCACGGAACGGGTCATTGATACCTTTAAAGGATCGGCTTCTGTGGCTTCGACTCCAGGATATAAAAATGCTTTAGAGCAGTTGGGAACGTCTTCAGGTTTGGCACGCATGTATGTCAATATTCCCGAAGCCACTAGAGTGGCTGCCGCCAATTCTGTACGCCCGATCGCCCCAGAAGAATTGGACAAGATTCAAACTAATCAGGGATTAGCGGCTACGTTAGAAGTGGCCTCGAATGGTTTAGTGTTTAAGGGGATTACTTGGCTGAGTAACCAAGCGGATCGGAAATTAACAACCGATAGCCTAAGCTTGGATCTGGGCAATTATCTTCCCAGTGATACGTTGATGATGCTCACCGGCAGTAATTTGAATCAGGCGTGGAATCAATATGCCACAGGTGTGGAAGGGAATCCCTTAGCACCCTTAAATCCAGAAGGCTTAAAACAAGGTTTATTGGACACCACGGGATTAAATTTAGAAGAAGATTTACTTAAGTGGATGAATGGTGCATTTGCGATCGCTATGATTCCTGCCGATCAAAATACGTCTCCGATTCCATTTGGCTTTGCGGTGATGGTGAATACCGGCGATCGAGAAGCGGCTAACGAAACCTTTGCCAGCCTCGACCAAGCCATGCAAGATCAATATCAGGTGCAAATTAACTCGGAAACCATCGGTGAAACCGAAGTTACTCAATGGCAACTTCCCTTTGGGATTATTGACATTAGTCGAGCCTGGTTAAGTGATGACTTAGTTATGATGACCTTTGGCGCACCCATCTCCAACCGTATCATCACCCCTCCTGAAGATCCCCTCGCGAGTAGCGAAAGCTTCACAACCAGTCTTCCCGAAGGTCTGAGTCCCCAAAGTGGTTATTTTTACGCCGATATCGAGCGCCTGTTTAACCAAAATCTCCCCCTACCGATTATTATGCCTCCGGATCAAGCGAATCTCTTTAAGGCGTTTGACTCCATTGGCGTAACCTCTGCTATTACTAGCCCCCGTACCACCCGCTATAACCTGCTGGTGCGCCTGAAAAAAGGTCAGGAACCCGGCCCCCTACCCTCTCCGAGCTTAAACCCCTCACCAACACCGGAACCCTCTCCAGAACCTTCTCCAGAAGAGTCAGAAGAATAAATGAGGCAATAGGCTAGGGTAAAACAAAGTTTTTTACCTATTGCCTACTGCCTATTGCCTAACTATCCGAACTTAACGAGTTTCTGGCTATAACAACTCAAAGGAATTCATAAAGCGCTCAACTAAATCAGCCACTGAAGATGCGCTAACAAGGAAGTAAATTTTGTTTTCTGCTAGATACAAGCGCAGAACTAGCAACCCTTCCCCCTCAATTTCAGTGACGCGGTATTCACGACCAGGGTAGCCATTGAGATCGATCAATTGCTCCTGGCTTTTGAGGTCTGGCATTTCCATCCCCTCTAGAAAGCTATCGCTCATTTCGTCGAGAATCTGTTTATCGCTGGCTTGCTGGAGGTATTCAGTGGGCAACTCCATATAAAATACTCCATAGATTCCCCCTTCGTCTTCAAATTGAATTTCTTCAATGGTCAGAGTTTCACCGCCAAAATCTTCAGAACTCCTTTCCTCTTCGGGTTGTCCTGGCATCTCGACTCTAAAGTGTCCGGTTCTGGTATAGGTTTGCCAATCAGACTGAGACAGAACTAAGGGAGAATGGGTATTGGAAGGCAAGACCTGGCTTGCTTCAATGGGAAGAGCAAAGCCGAGGGGAGTCAGCATTACGGCGATCGCCAATATTCTCAGTTTCACATTTGTTATCGTCAACATTGGGGTTTCCTGGGAAAGAACCATTGATAATTGCCAATCATCGTAGGGTGGGCAAGAGCATAAGCGATGGATTCAACTTCGACAACTCTATGCCCTACTCACCCTACCCGCCATTATTCTCGAATTCAGGTTACCCAACCTTTGCAAAGGGGGATAACCGACAATTCCAAGAGTTTAATCTAAAGATACTTTAAAGGGAGGAGAACCCGATCTCGTTTTCCTTTCATTCTAGTCATCAAGATATTCAATACCATAACCCATGAAAAACTTATCTTGGCTCAATCGCAAACATGCCTGGAAATCCCTGGTACTCATCGTTTTGATGGTTTCCATCACCTTGGGTAGTGCTACCAGCGCCCTAGCTGCCCGAACCGGCGGACGCATTGGGGGCGGCTCATTCCGCGCTCCCAGCCGCACCTATAGTGCCCCTAGCCGCACCTATACAGGGGGTGGATATGGCTTTGGGGGGGGATTCGGTTTTCCCTTTTTACTGCCCTTCTTCGGCTTTGGAGGAGGGTTTGGTGGGCTATTTACAATCCTGATTTTTGTGGCGATCGCCAACTTCCTAATGCAAACCATGCGCCGCCTGGGGGATGGGGGTACGGAAATGGTCGCCGGTAGCTCGAATCCCACGACCTCCGTTGCTCAAGTGCAAGTGGGACTCTTAGCTGATGCACGTAGCTTGCAAACTGACTTAGACCGAATTGCTCAAACCAGCGACCCCACTACCGGTACTGGACGCGCCCAAATTCTACAAGAAGCGACTCTTTCCCTCTTGCGCCATCCAGAATATTGGGTGTATGGTAGTGCCGAAAGCTCTCCAGGACGGCTCGATACAGCAGAAGCTAGGTTTAACCAATTCTCCATTGCCGAGCGCAGTAAGTTCACGGAAGAAACTCTCACCAATTACAATAACCAGCTTAAACAAGCAGAAAGTAAGGGTGCATTACCGGGAGAAGCAACTAACGAGTTAGGGCAAGCCTCTGGTGAATATATTGTAGTGACTTTAGTCGCAGCCACCTTCGGCAAATTAGAGTTACCTGCAATTAATGGTTCTCAAGACTTGCGACGTGCCCTGAGTCAAATGGGATCGTTAGGGGAAGATAATCTATTGGCGATCGAAGTTCTTTGGACTCCCCAAGCCAGTGGGGATACCCTTACCAGTGATGATATTTTAGCCGCTTATCCGAATTTGAAATTGGTTTAAGCTCTTGGGAAATTCCTCCCCAATACTTATCCATTTCTGTAACTCATCGATTCCCCTGGATAGGCAAGTTGCTCCGATCCAATTGTTCAGCACAACATCATACAACAATGGTATCAGAGTAACTTGCCTCCCAAGGATCGATGAATAGCAAACTTCAAGAGAAATCATAGAGCAGTGAAAGGGAAAGTTAGGAGACTTTCTATTGCTATTCGTGCCTATTGCCTCAAACAATAACCTAACCGTCCTAACTTAACGAGTTCACTGCTCGATTAGCCTTTCACACAAACGACTTGCTTTAGAGTAGCAACCACTTCCACTAAATCAGACTGATTGTTCATCACCTGCTCAATGGGCTTATACGCTCCTGGAATTTCATCTAAAACCCCTGCATCTTTACGGCATTCAACGCCATCGGTTTGGGCAATCAAATCATCGAGAGTATAGGATTTTTTTGCCTTAGTTCTAGACATTAATCGCCCTGCACCATGGGAACAAGAGCAATAACTGTCCACATGGCCTTTCCCTTTGACAATATAGGATTTTGCACCCATGGAACCAGGAATAATCCCATAATCATTTTCTTGCGCTCGTACCGCACCTTTGCGCGTTACATAAACCGATTCACCGAAATGGGTTTCTTGTTCGGCATAATTATGGTGGCAATTTACCTCAAGTAAAGGTTTCATCGGTTTGCCTCCAGTGAGGTGTTTTTCGATAATGCGCTTTAATCTCGCCATCATCACATCCCGATTAAACCGAGCATACTGTTGTGCCCATTGTAAATCGTGCCAATAGGCAGTAAATTCCGGAGTCCCAGCGACAAAATAGGATAAATCGGGGTCAGGCAAGGATTCTTGAGCTAGCTTGGCTAAGTCCTTGGCTGTGTGAATATGATTCTGAGCCAATCGATTGCCAATATGCCGAGAACCGGAATGGAGCATTAACCAAACTCGATCTTCTGTATCGAGGCAAACTTCAATAAAATGGTTGCCACCCCCCAAAGATCCCATTTGTTTCATGGCTTTACCATCCAGGTTTTGTACCCCTTTGTGTAAGTCCTTAAAGTCTTGCCATCCTTGCCAGTTGGTGACTGTTTTTTCGATATCTTTATTGTCATTAAAACCTACCGGAATTGTGGATTCAATGTCTTGGCGAATCTTTTTTAGTTTGCCCTCAAGTTGAGCGACGGTAAAAGGGGTTTTAACGGCTGCCATACCACAGCCAATATCGACACCTACGGCGGCAGGAATAATGGCTTCTTTGGTGGCAATAACCGAGCCAACTAAGGCTCCTTTACCTAAATGAACATCTGGCATTAACGCCACATGCTTAAAGACAAAGGGCAAGGAAGCCACATTTTTTGCCATGCGGGTTTCGTCGTGGGCTAGGGGGTGGTTTGCCCAAGAGAGTACGGGTTTGGCTTGGGCAAATTGCAGATGTTCATAAGGCATGGGAATAATCTTCTCCTGTCCAGCATTAGAGCAGATGGCTGATCTGTACTACAGGATAATACAGATAAGTGATATCTGTCAATTACTAGAACTGCTGAGTTACAGTGCTTTGCCCTGGGGAATAGGGTTGTGGTACATGGAGAGAGAGGCTTCAAGCTTGTGTTTCATAAGGCAAGCAAAGCGCTGTATATCAAATTGATTTATTTCTGCTATAGCAGTGAAAGAGTTGATATTGAAGATTATTCCTGTATCTGAGTTGTGTGAGTTTCTGTTTCTTCAGGAATGGTGCGCGTTGTTTGATAAACTCTAATCGGTCGTTCTATCCCCCGAAAGCGATAACTTCCCATAGGCATAAATCCCCGACGAACGCGCAATAACTTATAAGTTTTTTCACTGACCACACATTCTCCAGGAGGACAAATCCCTTCCATACGAGAAGCCAAGTTAATGGTCGATCCCAATACTGTATAATCGACTCGCTGGGAACTGCCAATATCGCCGACGACTGCCTTCCCACTATTAATGGCAATTCTCAGTTGTAAGGGTTCATTTAAACGCTTGGTTTTATTTAAATGCTCTAAACGAGTAAGCATTCCTCTAGCGGCTGCCACTGCCCGGTCTGCGTGATCCGGTTGCACTTCTGGAGCGCCAAAAAAGGCCATAATGCAATCGCCAATAAACTTATCTAACGTTCCTTTAGCTACAAATACTTCCTGGAGCATTTCTTCAAAGAACTTATTTAAAAGTTCGGCAATTTCTGAGGGGGAAAGCCGTTCAGAGAGGGCAGTAAAGCCCACAATATCGGCAAATAAAATACTAATTTCATATTCAGCTAGGGGTAAACGGCCATTGGTGAGCGCTCCGGCTGCCATCATTTGCTGGACAACGGAAGGGGTATGATAGCGTTCGAGACGCTGACGAATATTTTCTTCATCTCTGAGTTTTTCTTCTAGAAGCCATCTTTGTACAGAAGAGGCGACTAAGTTGGCTAGAGCAGAGAAAAAACTGAGGTCTTCTTCTGCTTCTACACTGGTGTACTGGGAAGAAACATGGGCATCGGCATAAAGAACGCCAAAGACTTGTTCTTCTTCCCACAGGGGAACAGCCATAGCAGAACGAATACCTTTACTGAGGATACTCATTTCCCCTTCAAAGCGTTCATCGGCTTGTGCGTCTGCGGTTTGAATGGCGACTCTTTCGACAAAGACTTTTTGACAGATGCTGTGGGAAATCCAACTGCTATCAGCCGTGAGGGTATCTTGACCTTGATGACGGGTTGCTAGGCGAACTAATTTGAGTTGTCCAATGGCTTCTAAGTCAATTAGGAGGGCTAGACGGTCAATGCGTTTGAGGTCTCGAAAAACGGCTTCTTGGACTTGAAGAAAGATGGCTTCGAGGGAACCAGCCGAGTTGAGTCCTTTACTGATGTCTACGAGATCTTTGAGCCGGGCGATCGCCTTACGGTTGCTGCTGGCGGTATCTTGTTCATTATGGGGTTGCAGCCATAATCGTTGCAGATCTTTAACATTACGGAGAATCGTTGTACCATCGGTACTCAATTCTGGCCCTTTAGAAATCTCCTCTCCAGAGGGTTGCAGAATGAGAACCACCAGAGACACAACTCCAATTTGCACCACATCCCCATGATGAATCCATTGTGCAGATGTGGCGGGTAATCCATTTAATAATGTGCCATTGAGACTGCCCATATCTTCGATGAGCCATCCATTCCCACGGGCAATAATTTGACTATGATGACGGGAAACACCAAAAAAAGGGAGGCATAGGCTACAATCTGGCGATCGCCCTAAAACAAAGGGATTATCTTCCACCAATACGGTTCCTTCCGTATTCCCCTCAACTTGTATCCGCAGTTTGAGTTGACTCATTGTCTTTCAACCCCTTGAGCCATAGTACTTTCAACATTCACGGACAACCAACGCAATTGAGAAAAATCTAACTTACCCATTTTCTGAGTCCAATCAAAGTAGTCACTCAAGTCTGAATGGAACGCCATACGCTATAAATTATCTCTTTATCGAGTAATCCAGAACTAAATCGGATGAACCCTGACCCTAGTATCGCCTGTCAACCGATTGTTGGCAGGGGATTCTCTCTATTGTAAATAATGAGCCTGAGAATCATCTGTAGCTACAGTCAATCTCAGGGAAATTGTACTGATGTTACTGATGAGTGATTGATGTGTGCCCAAACCTATTCTTTGAGTTGAGTACCCTTTCTATCCCATCTAAGCGCCGCTTTTGATCTTTTCGGACGGTACTGCGATAGGAACCCAGTCCATCGGCTTCTAGTTCTCGGGTGGTGGGATTGACGAAAGAGCGCACGCGGGCACAGAGTATGGCTTTTTTTAGGTCTTCTTCCAGTTGGTGACAGGTTTTGAGGTGTTGAATATAGTCTTTTCCAGCTAGGGGAGATTGATTGATTAAATCCACTCCAGCTAACAATTCAAAGGTGCCCAGGTGAATGCCAATGCTTTGAGCTTCTTCTTGGAGTTGGAGGATGGACGGTTTAAGTCGTCGCAGTTGTTTGAAGTCTGCTTCTTCGGGGCTGTCTGCACCATGTTGATAGGCGAAGGTTCCTAGGTTATGTTTGGAGTTTCCCGGATCGGTATGGCCAAAGTAGAGATCGGTATATCCTCCGTTAGGGGTACGGGTTCCTTCAGCCACTCCAATGGCGATCGCCCCTACGGAGTTGGGAGTTGCAAACAGATGTTCTGTAGAGAGATTAACTAATTTGGCTGATACCGTAAATCCAGGCAACTGCCGCTTGCGGGCCCGATCGCCGTCAACTGTCGGTGCTCCTGTGGGGGAAAATAAGCCTCCAATTAATCCTAAAGTTGCCAAAATTTGCACCCAACAGAGAATCATTAATCTCTGTTGTTTAACATATTTTTTGAATACATTGAACCCGGATAATCGGCGCATCTAAACCCTGACTTGAAGCACGACAGGGTTAATCTTCCCATAAGGGATCGCGAGAAAACATCCTCTTATTGGGTGAATTTAATTTGTTATCAGAGAAATTACAGAATTTAAATACGCCTTATTTATTACTGCCCACTCCCCATCGCCAATAAGGTGACCTCCCAAACTAATCGGGGTTGGACATAGCTCAGAAGGGCACGACTGGCTTTTTCTAACGGTTGTAGCGTTTGGGAAGACTGGTGATTTTGCCAATAGAACTGTTGCAGATAGCCAATCAGCCACAGTTGGGTGGGGGTATCTAAGGTTTGAGGAATGGTTTTGGCTAAGGTTAATCGCTCTCGAGGAGTGGGGGGAAGATTTTGTAGAGACTGTAAGAGTTCTGGTGGACAAGCTTGTAACTGCTCAAAAGCGGCGATCGCTTCCCCAGGACTGCCCTGAGCTAAGGCCATCACGGTTGGCTGATCGATAATTTCCCCATAACCGCGCGATCGCAAAACCTGCGCCAATGTCTCTGGACTCAAACGATAAAAAGGAATTCGGGTACAGCGAGAAACAATCGTGGGCAACAGGGCAGCCTCAGAAGAGGAGATCGCAATAATCGTCGCTTGACCCGGTTCCTCCAAGGTCTTCAATAACCCATTAGCCGCCCCTTCCGCCATCAAATCTGCCCGATCGATCGCCACTAAAGACCGGGGGGACTCCAAAGGGGGACGACTGAGAAATTGACTAATTTCTCGCACTTGTTCAATCCGAATCCGGGGCGGTGCTTTCCGTTTCACCCCTTCAGCTTTTGCCTGAGTTATCGACAGTAATTGTCCTTGATGTTGATATGTGGGTTCCACCCATAACAGGTCAGGATGGTTCCCCTGTTCCATACGTTTTCTCATCCGTGCTAGGTGTTCTGGAGTATCTTCTCGACTGGCTAGATACTCGACAAAATAACGAGCGCTCAAGCGCTTACCAATGCCATCAGGTCCGACAAACAAATAGGCGGGGGCAATACGATTTTTGTCAATCGCCTGACTGAGCAACCTCACTGCTTGGGGTTGGCCCATCACTTCTTCAAATTTAATGCTCATTGCTCAGAAATTTTCAGGGTATATCCATGAGATCCGCCCTCGAGATCGCCAACAAATATTTGGTATTCCCCTGGAGGCCATTGACCCGGAATTTCGACGGTTGAGCCATCATGGGCCGGCACACAGAGGTCAAAGTCTTGGGGGCCGTCAATTTTGAGGGTGGGGTTACCGGAACTTTGCAGGCGGAAATGAATGGAAGTATCGGCCGTGACAGTCAGTCTCACATTGGGCGCAGCCGCTAAATTGCCGCAATCACCCGCAGTGGGTCCACCAGATGTACCCGTGAGTTCCATGGGTTGAAACCCAGGACTGATGGTTTTCTGGGTAGTTTGGGCTAGACTGCTTAGGGAAGTCAGGGAGGAGATCGCCCCGGCTAGGATAGATAGGATCGCTACAGATGGTCTATTCATAGGTTAATCCTCGAATGAAGAAAGAATGAGGGCAGCGCCCTACTCTTATCGTCTACGACTTTAGGGTTATGCGATCAGATGATTTTATCGATTCACTTGTTTCCGGTCATCGGAAATGGGCAGGGGAGTAATGGCAAAATCGGCAAATGTAATCGTATAGTTGTCCTGCTGGCGATCGCGAATAAACGTTAAGATAACTTCGGACGCTACAGCTACTGCGAGCAAGACCAAATTACGGGCTAAGGGATAGTCACAAACATCATCATTAGCCGGTGAAGGGACGCGATAGAGATCGTTCCAAATGATTTCCGCATAGTCAGTGGCTAATCCAATATGTAAGCAGGGAATTTGGTGCGTTGTGCAATAATCTTTGACGCTTTGGCGACTGGGACTATTATCAAACGTATCAATCACCAAAGAGGACCCTTTGAGCAATTTATGAACGGTGTCGTCGGTTAAGCATTGATTAATTCCTTGTAAACTTATCCCTAACGCTCGATAGAGAGTATTGGTGAGGATTTTAACTTTATAAGCGCCCACATCCGATTGATAATAGGGTTGGGTTGAGAGATTACGCTCCTCAATGCGATCGTCATCAATCACCTTAATCTGAGTCAGTCCAGTTCTGGCCAAATTTTCCGTCAGATTTCCCCCCAAGGCACCGGCACCACAAATGGCGATCGGAAAACTCTTGAGCTTGGCCATAATAGGGGCTGTGCGGTGTAATTCTTCATGAAAAAACATAGACATAGTGATGCCTGCCAGACCTGCGATCGGTAACCTCCATTGTATAATGTTGGAGATCAAGCCTTCTCCCGTAAGAGAGGGACTTCTCCCATTCTCCGCGTCTGGGTGTTTGGAGTGTTTTCCGCACTAAATTTAAAGATCATTCCCTTGAGAGCTGGTTACCTTGGGGCGATCGCCGATCCCCCTGCTTTATGAATGTGACTGATATTCTTTGGGTTCTCGTCTGTTCGGGGCTAGTCTTTCTCATGCAACCCGGATTCATGTGTTTAGAATCTGGCCTGACTCGTTCCAAAAACAGCATCAACGTTGCCGTTAAAAATATAGCCGATTTTGGCATCTCTGTTACCCTATTTTGGGCGATCGGATATGCCCTGATGTTTGGGGAAAATCCCAGTGGATGGCTGGGCATCAGTAATTTTTTTATTAATATTAGTACCCCCTCAGTCGCCACTTTTTTCCTCTTCCAAACCATGTTTTGCAGCACCTCCACCACCATCGTCTCAGGTGCAGTCGCAGAACGGATGAAATTTATCTCCTATCTCGTGGTTGCCGGTCTCGTTTCTGGCCTCATTTATCCCATTTTCGGTTGTTGGGCCTGGAATGGTCTGAACGTAGAAAATACCTCCGGTTGGCTACAGAATCTGGGGTTTGTCGATTTTGCTGGCTCAACGGTTGTTCATAGTATTGGGGCGTGGGTTTCTTTAGCTACACTATCCGTGGTTGGGCCCCGTTCCGGACGATTTCGATATTCGGGCCACCCCCGTAAAATCCATGGATCTAATATGCAACTTGCTGTCCTAGGAACTCTACTGTTATGGTTCGGATGGTTAGGCTTTAATGGGGGCAGTACGTTAAGCCTCAATGACCAAGTCCCCGGAATTATGGTTAATACCATGATGGCCGGATCGTCAGGAATGCTAACCGGTGCAGCCATTAGTTGGTATCGGCGCAAAATTCCCCAGGTTGAAGCCTTAATGAATGGCTCTTTGGCTGGTTTAGTTGCCGTAACCGCTTCTTGTCATGCCGTCACAACATTAGAAGCTGTCATAATTGGCATCATAGGAGCGGGGATTATGATGATTGTCGCTCAAATGTTGGAAGATCTTAAAATTGATGATGCCGTTGATGCTATTGCAGTCCATGGAGGAGCCGGTATTTGGGGAACCTTAGCCGTTGCTTGGTTTGGCGATCCCCAGATTCTGGGAACGGGGTTAACGGTTCGAGAACAATTTGGGGTACAACTGTTAGGAATTATCGTTGCTGGAGTGTGGGCTTTTTCTCTAACCTATGCAATTTTATGGAGCCTAAACCAGTTGATTGCTTTACGGGTTTCTTTAGCGGAAGAAAAGATTGGTTTGAATATTTCTGAGCATCAGGCACAAACGGAAATCCACGATCTCTTTCAAGTGATGCAAGAGCAAGCTAATACTCAGGATTTAGCTCTGCGCGTACCGGTAGAACCTTTTACAGAAGTGGGACAAATTGCCCATCGTTACAATCAAGTGATGGCGGCTCTAGAGGAAGCAGTGAGTAAAACTCAGGCGGTGTTTAATACGGCCAGTGATGGGATTTTAACGTTTACTCTAGATAATTTAGAAATTAGCAAAGCGAATCCCAGTGCAGAAAAGATTTTTGGTTATCCTCTGGCGGAGTTAATGGGAGTATCTATTGATCGATTGATTTCGATTCCAAGCGATCCCCTAGCGGACCGGTTAACGGTGATTCGAGAACTGATCAAACCGGGAAGGCATGAAGCGATTGGATTGCGATCGAATGGGGAAGAATTTCCAATAGAAGCAACCTTAACAAAGGCGAATTTAGGCGAGCATCGCACGTTTTATGTGGGAACATTTAGAGATATTACTCGACGGAAGAAAACCCAAGCCGATCTCGCTAAAGCTAATGCGGAAATTTTGGAACTCAATCAGCAGCTTAAAGAGGAAAATTTACGCATGAGTTCTGAGTTAGATGTGACTCGGAAGTTGCAAAAAATTTTGTTGCCAAAAGTGGAAGAGTTGACCGCTATTCCGGAATTGACCTTTGCTGTATTTATGGAACCAGCGTTTGAGGTGGGTGGGGATTATTATGATGTATTGCTTCACGATTTAGGGGTAAAAATTGCTATTGGTGATGTGACGGGTCATGGGTTGGAAAGTGGGGTATTGTCAATTATGGTGCAAACGGCAGTCCGGACGTTGTTGGAAGCAGAAGAAACCGATCCGGAGCGCTTTTTGGATATTCTAAATCGCACGATTTATCATAATGTACAACGAATGAAATCGGAAAAAAGTTTAACGTTAAGTATGTTGGATTATACTCAGGGACAGCTTAGGTTGAGTGGTCAACATGAGGAGCTGTTAATTGTGCGTGCAGATGGAAGGATAGAGCGCATTGATACAATTGATTTGGGAATTCCGTTAGGATTACAAGAGGATGTCTCTGAGTTTTTTGACTCAATTGTGGTAGATCTAAGTCCAGGGGATGGCGGTGTTTTGTATACAGATGGAATTACGGAAGCGGAAAATAGTGATGGTAAACGTTATGGTTTAGATCGGTTGTGCGATCGCATTACTCAGGTGTGGCATTACTCAACCGAAGAGATTCGCGATCGCCTGATTGCGGATGTTCGCTCTTATATCGGTTCCCACACCATGTACGATGATATTACATTGGTGATATTTAAGCGTAAATAATTATTAATAGTCTCTAAGCGCTACATTGGAGTAATTGCTGAGACCCTTGAGACTCAATAGTCCCCCGATCTAATCTCTGAATGGGTTCCCACTGACAAATTTGTTGGAAAATAGTCTGGTATCCTAACACATTCGGATGCAGTCCATCGGGGCCAAGCCGCTCTTGTTGCCAATTGAGGGAATGTTGCGTCCAGAGATCGAACAAATCTAAATAGGGAATTTGGTGCTGTTCGCAAGCTTGGCGCGTAGCCTCCTTGTAGCGATATTGTTGTTCGTGGTTATAGTACAAACAGTCTAAAAAGGGCATTTTGGATTCATCAACCGGAATCATGCCCACGTAGAGGACGGGACAGAGTTCTTTGGATTGATCCAATAAGTAACTTAATTCTGCTTGAAACTTATTAAAATCTGTATAGTTGCGTCCGTGGGGACGAGACACACAAGCGGAATCATTCAATCCTACGGATAAGATTAACAGATCGGGAAGTCGATTACGCAACTCTCCCCGACGACAAAACTCGCATTCTAACCGTTGGACGACTTGTGGGGTGCGATCGCCTCTTACACCCAAATTATAAACCACATGGCCCGCAGTCTCTGGAGCCATCCACGAGCGGCGCAGGCGTTCTACCCAACCCCCACCTTCGAGATCTCCAAACCCGTACACCAGACTATCTCCAAAGGCAATAATTTTGAGTGCAGAACCCTTAGAATTGTTCTGAGTTGAACCCGGGGAAACTGATGCAGTAGGACAATAGTGCATAGAGAGAATACTCAAACTAAGGTGTACAGCCGTATGGCAGTGAATGAGTTGGTTAGGATAGTCGGGTATGGTTTGAGGCAAAAGGCCATAGAAAATGCCTTACCTATCCTTCCACTGCTATATCATCATGAGTCACTCACCGGCTGACCGGTGTGTTCGCCTCAATATAGTTGTACACCGTAACAGAAAATTAACAAAGTCATCCAAGGCGATCGCCTCAATCATTTAATCCAATTATCTGGCAGCCCTGACCTTTGATGCCCTCTTATGTGTGGATCTGATTAAACAGCGATCGCCTTTCGTATTAAATATTGTCAGTTTTGTTAACCTGATTTTTGGGTTGATTGCCTATTGCCCTTAAACCCAGGAGCCTAGAGTTCACTTGGAATAAGCTTTACTACCTTCTGCTTAACCTGAGTTCCGGTTAATTAATTATTAATAATGAAGTAAATCTGGCTATCGCCTATTACTTGTTACCATTGCCAGGTGCTATTGGGGTTGGGTTAACCAACCCCAACATCACCCTTACCATTTGAGTAAGTTAAACTGCTCCATATCGACCGTATTGCGGTTACGGTAAATCGATAGCACGATCGCCAAGCCTACTGCTGCTTCGGCTGCGGCTACGGTAATCACAAATACCGTAAACACTTGGCCGCGAATGCCTTGGGGATCTAAGAAATTAGAAAACGCCATCAAATTTAAGTTAACTGCGTTGAGCAATAACTCAATCGACATTAGCACTCGTACCGCATTTCGGCTCGTAATCAAGCCATAAATACCGATACAAAATAGGGCGGCTGCAATGAGCAAAAAATATTCAAGTTGTAAAACCATTGTGTTTCCACTTCTCCCAATCAATGAACTAGCTCTGTTCGCCTTTAAGATTCCGTTTCTTTACTCGATGAGACCAATTCTCTAGGTCGTTCCGGCAATTGTAAAATATCGGAAATCTCTCTACCCTGGGGACGTTGGTCAGGAATTTCTTCCCGACGGGCGAGAATAATTGCCCCCACTAAAGCCATCAATAAGAGGACAGAAGCCAACTCAAATGGCAGGAGAAAATCACTAAAGAAATGCAAACCGATCAGCACTGTTGCGCTATCCCCGGCGATCGCCTCTGTGGAGAGTTGCCAGGGCGTTTGCAGAACCATCATACCCAATAGGGCAAACAACCCCCCACACACGGCAGCCGTTGCACCCTTGCGAATCCACCCCCGAACCAGGGGTTGATAGTCTTCCTGTTTATTCACCAACATAATGGCAAACAGGATGAGGACATTAATTGCGCCCACATAGATCAAGGTTTGAGCGGCTGCCACAAACCCCGCATTGAGTAACAGATACAGCCCAGCCATACTGATCAACACCCCAGCCAACAAAAAGGCAGAGTGGACAATATTCTTCAGTAGGACTACGCCGAGGGCTGCGGCGATCGCCATAATCGCCAACAGCCCAAATGAGACCAATTGAACCCCTTCAGCTAAATTCACGTTCTTTAATCCTTGTTTGGTGTTTCCGATTTTTCCAGAATTTCCTCTGGCCGCAGTCCCGCCCCTCGTGACCTATGGGATACGGTATGAGGGTCAATGACTCCCTTGGGCAGATAAGCAAATTCACGCATCGGTTGAACCATGGGGTCATTGGTGACTTTATAAGGAATGCGGCCCATCGCCACATTATCATAGTTCAACTCGTGGCGATCGTAGGCCGCCAACTCATACTCTTCCGTCGCAGATAAACAATTCGTCGGACAATATTCAATGCAATTGGCGCAGAAAATACAAACTCCAAAATCGATACTATAGTGCTTGAGTTGTTTTTTCTTCGACTCCTTATTCATCTCCCAATCGACCACCGGAAGATTAATGGGACAAACCCGAACGCAAACTTCACAGGAAATACACTTATCAAACTCAAAGTGAATCCGTCCCCGATACCGTTCCGAAGGAATCAGTTTTTCATAGGGATATTGCACGGTAATGGGACGACGTTGCATATGATCAAATGTCACCGAGAGGCCTTGACCAATATATTTCGCTGCTTCTACCGTCCCTTTCGCGTAATCACCGACTTGTTTTAAGAACTTCAACATGATGGATTAACCACTCGTAACGACACAAAACAGGTCACTCTCAACTATCCGCCAAAGGCAAAGGGAAAGACTAACTTTAAGGCTGCTGTCAATAGAAGATTGACCAAAGAAACCGGTAGGAGGAATTTCCATCCTAAATCTAAGAGTTGGTCAATCCGTACACGGGGCAAAGTCCACCGACACAGAACAGCAATGAAGACCAGTAAATAGGTTTTGAAGATCACCATCGCGATCCCTAAACTCGCCATCAGCACTTGTAACCAGGCAGTCGTTTCGGGTATTCCCAACCACTGGGCGACTTGCTCAATAGGAATAATAAACTCCCATCCCCCTAAGTATAGAACAGCAACCAGAAGACCAGAAAGTACTAAGTTTACATAAGAACCCAGGTAAAACAGGGCAAATTTCATGCCTGCGTATTCTGTTTGATATCCAGCCACTAATTCTTCTTCTGCTTCCGGTAAATCGAAGGGTAGGCGTTCGCATTCCGCTAAAGCAGCGATCCAAAAAATGATAAATCCGACCGGTTGCCGCCAGACATTCCAGCCGAGAATCCCATAACCCGATTGTTGATCCACAATATCAATGGTACTGAGGCTATTGGACATCATGACGATCGCCAGTACACAAAAGGCTAAGGGAATCTCATAGCTAATCGATTGCGCGGCTGCCCGTAATCCTCCCAACAGGGAATACTTGTTATTGGAGGCATACCCTGACATTAACAAGCCAATGGGGGCAACACTGGAAAGGGCAATCCACAAAAATATCCCAATTCCCACATTGGAGATCATTAAGTTTTCTCCAAAAGGCACAATTAGAAAGGACAAAAAGACCGGGATCACCACCAGCGCTGGCCCCAGGGTAAACAAAATTGGATCGGCCTTATCGGGAATAATATCCTGTTTCAACAGCAGTTTCAGGCCATCAGCAACTGGGACTAAGACCCCAAACGGACCCATATATTCGGGCCCAATACGCTGTTGTACGGCAGCCGATACCTTTCTTTCTAACCAGGTGGTGACTAATACACCCACCGTTGCACCCACCAGAACCACTAACATCGGTAGGGGAATCCACAGGGCTTTTGCTGCTCCCTGGGGGAGACCGAAGTTAGTCAGTAATTCGATAAAACTTCTTTGTAAGTCAATTCCTAAATTCATCTTTCCTCGCGATTCCAGTGAAAGG
Source organism: Roseofilum sp. Guam (assembly GCF_017746735.1). Taxonomy (NCBI): domain Bacteria; kingdom Bacillati; phylum Cyanobacteriota; class Cyanophyceae; order Desertifilales; family Desertifilaceae; genus Roseofilum; species Roseofilum sp. Guam. Next base: position 81,156 of record NZ_JAGHZN010000011.1, read on the forward strand.
AAGGATTACTTCCTTTATGGATTTTAGAGTTTATTGAGGTTTTTTTGGGTCTGATCTGCTAATTAGACCCATCAACATGCTTCCTATTTGACCATAAATAGTCCCATGGGGGAATGGCATGGGGCGATCGCCTCTTCAACTCTTTTAAACTAAAAGGTAGTAGATTGAAGGAGACACATTCATGAGTACAGAGCGCTGGGATGATGAGCGGTTAGACCGTTTAGCCGATCTGATCGAAAGCAATAGTCGTATGATGGCAGCTTTAACCCAGGTCTCAGCAGAAGGGAGGGAAGAGCGGCAACAGTTATTTGAAATGGCTAAGAACCACAATCACCTGATCGAAAGTAATGCTCGTGTGATTCAAGCTCTAGCCAATGCTGTAGTAGAAGCAGGGGAGGAACGGCAACAGTTATCTCAAAGAATGGATCAACTCTTGGAGAGAATGGATCGACGACAAGAAGAGATTCGCGGATTGCAAACGGAGAATCGTCGTATCTTGGATATCCTACTCAATCAACAGGAGCGAGAAGATGATGCTACGGATGACTGAAAATCGCACCTAACTGATTACAAACTAAAGTCACCTAGAGCATCTTGAATCGCTTTTTTTTGCTCCACATCATATCCCCAGCGCTCCAGAAAACTTTGATACTCTCCTGTTCCAGTTTGGGCACTTTCACAGAGCTGTTTGGCTCTGGTTTTAACTTCGGGAAGTTGGAGTTGATCGATCAGATGGGTCGTACGCTCTTTGACTTGTTGGGAATTGCCTGCCATCTCCAGGTTTTGATTGCGTGTATGGGTAATCGCCATGGCAGTAGACATCGCTACATTTTTGACCAGCAATTCACTGACGATTTCTGGAGAGGTCTGTAATCCTTCAATTACGCCAGAAGTGGGCCGATCGCTCACCGATCGCTTGTCGGTTAGATAGGTGACAAAAAATCCTCTGGCTCCGTTTTCCGTCTTCACTAACTCATGGACAGTAGTTTGAATGACATCTTCGCTTAATTCTTCCTTTTCCAGGAGGTCAAGAAACGTTTGAGTGACGGCGATCGCCTGTTCAAAGCTGACATTTTCTGGCACAGTTAAGGAGGGATAAGACATAATCTCAAGTTTAATCGCGATCGTTGACCTTTCGGTATCGGAAATTCTAAATATTGTTATTTTACTCTGCCGTTTGTCACTTGCCTGTTGTCTTTTCGCATTTACTCCCCAATTATGGCCATTGAGTCTTCCTACCAATCCTCTCCCGATCCCAAAAAACGGCGAATGCGTTCAGGTCGCAAAAACTACCAATCCCAGCGCCAAGAACCGGAGATTGATGAATCCCTATTACAACCTGAAGCGAACTTAGAGGAAACGGACAAACAGGAAGAAAAGTTACGTCCCCACCGATTAGCCGATTATGTGGGACAAAAAGACCTGAAAAGTGTATTGGAAATTGCGATTCAAGCAGCGAAAGCGAGAAAAGAACCGCTGGATCATTTATTACTCTATGGTCCGCCAGGATTGGGCAAAACCACGATGTCCTTAATTTTAGCAGCCGAGATGGGCGTAACCTGCAAAATTAGTGCTGCCCCAGCTTTAGAGCGTCCCCGCGATATTGTCGGCTTATTGGTGAGTTTGCAAGCTGGAGATATCCTGTTTTTGGATGAAATTCACCGTCTTTCTAGGGTAGCGGAAGAATTACTATATCCAGCGATGGAGGATTTTCGCTTAGATGTTACCGTTGGTAAAGGGAAAACGGCGAAAACACGCAGCATTCCCCTGAAACCGTTTACTCTGGTAGGGGCAACCACGCGAGTGGGGGCGTTAACCTCTCCGTTGCGCGATCGCTTTGGATTACTGCAAAGATTGCGCTTTTATGAGTTAGATGAATTAAGTATAATTGTTGAACGGGCGGCTAAAGTTTTAAGCACAGAAATCACGCCCGAAGGAGCGACGGAAATCGCACGGCGATCGCGCGGCACTCCCCGCATTGCCAACCGTCTTTTACGCAGAGTCCGGGACTATACCCAAGTCAAACAACTGGGTACAATTTCTGAAGAAATAGCGGCTGAAGCCATGGAACTCTATGATGTCGATCCTTGCGGTTTAGATTGGACAGATCGACTGATTTTAAGTGCCATGATTGAGAATTTTAGCGGGGGGCCCGTAGGTTTGGAAACTCTAGCTGCTGCGACAGGAGAAGATGCCCAAACCATTGAAGAAGTGTATGAACCTTATCTCCTGCAAATAGGTTTTTTGCAGCGCACCTCTCGCGGTAGAATCGCCTTACCTGCGGCTTGGAAGCACTTGGGATATACTCATCCGGATGAACCGTATTAAGCACTTTGCTCTAGTAGTGGGCACTAGCCAATGGGACAAGAGAGTTGATTTTCCATCCAGGCGATCGCTAAGTTTTCATCAACCGGTTTAGAAAAGAAATAGCCTTGAAAATACTGACATCCTAATTCTTTGAGTTTTTCAAAATCTTCTTCTGTCTCTACTCCTTCAGCGATGACATCCAAGCCTACGTCAGAGGCAATGAGTAAGATCGCTTTAATTAAATTCCACTGTTTCTCTTTAAGGAAAAATCGGTCTATTTTTAGACCATTTACCGCCAAATTTTTGAGGCGACTCAAAGAAGAATAACCGGTACCAAAATCATCAATATCAAACTCAAATCCAAAATCCCTCAATTCTTGAATGGTATTGGTCGCCACCTCCAGATTTTCCATTAACATGGTTTCCGTGATTTCTAAACGAATTTCATGGGGACTAATGTGTAACTCTTGAATTAAGGATTTTAACTGTTCTGAAAACTGAGGATGAAGCAACTGGAGAGGAGACAAATTCAAATTCATGAGTAATGAATAATCTGAGGGCAGTTTATGCTTCCATCTCTTAAGCTGACTGCAAGATTGACGAATCACCCACTGGCCAATATCATGAATCAGACCCGTTTCTTCAGCCACTGGAATAAACGTAGCGGGTGAAATCAAACCTTTCCCTCCATGATGCCAACGAATTAAGGCCTCAAAGGCCATTACTTTTCTAGGAGATAAAGAGACAATTGGCTGATAAACGAGGCTTAACTCTTGTTTATCAATTGCTTGCTTGAGATCGAGTTCTAATTGAATTTTTTCTAGATCTTCTTTCTTAAACAGGGTTAGGGGAAGGGTGGGTTGCTGTTCAATGGTTTGAGCCAAGCGCTCCAACCGACCAATATTTTTAATGGCCATGGACAACATATACTTGCCTTCTGCTGATTCTGGGGTAACATGGCCACTTTGCATCAGCCGAACCACACCTCGAATGGAGGTTAGAGGTGTGCGAAGTTCGTGACTCAGGAGCATAATTGCTTCATCCATCGAGAGTTCAGGGTGGAAATCCGGGGGAGTGGATTGAAGATGTTCTTTATCCATAATCGCGATCGCCCCAATGAGTTAGTCGTTTAGTCATGATCACCTTTACCTTAGAGAGGAAATATGAAATTCTTGTGAAAGAATCAGCAATCCTTCGAGCCTTGCGAAGCCCCAAATTGCAATCAATTTTACTTAAATTAGACTCAGTGATAAACGCACTAATCTGAATCATTCCTCTGTTTGGAAATTTAGAGCTTCCTCGATTTGATTCGGTAATTCCAGTGGATCAAAAGGCTTGATCAATACCCCAACACCTCCGGATGCAGCGGCTTCACGACGAGTCATTTGAACTTGAGCAGTCAACCAAATCACGGGAATATGCTTAGTTTTAGGATTTGCTTTTAAGAGCTTTAGAGTTTCTTTACCGTCAATCTCAGGCATCATCACATCCAATAGAATGACATCGGGTTGGTGTTTTTGGGCCAACTCTACCCCTTCATATCCAGATGCTGTACCCGTTACCCGCCAACCTCTCAACTTTTCTAGGCTAATCCGAGCAATTTCTCGAATGTCCATTTCATCATCGATCATTAATATATGTTTGCTTGCCATTTGAGGAAGAACGCCCCGATCAGAGCTAGGATATATAGATTTAATTAAATTTAATAACTAATTCTCACCCTACACTGTAAGTGATAAATAAGGCAATAGCTAACGACTCCCAGTTTCGTAGACCTTCAAAGGGGTTAGAGCATGGCCCTTGTAGTTGCCTTCACAAGGTACAATGGAGCAGGTTCACTTTTGGGGAAAATAATCCTCAGCTTTCCAGTGGGCCTTCCATTGTCCCTCCCTATTCCCCTCTGGATTTTGGAGGGAGTCGTCCACCTTACTTCCTGAAAAGAACCTTGTCCAATAGTCAAGATAAGAGTAACATTAGTAACCTTATTTGTCCTCCAGAGTCGGATATCCAATATCGGAGTACCGGTTTAATTTGGGGACGATATATCCCTCAACCTGATGAGAATGGCTTCCAGCTCAAAGGATTAATTGTTACTGAGGATAATCAGTTCTTCCCCGCTTCCATCCGTTGGGGCTATTTCTTTAAGTGGCTGGAAAAAGATGATAATTTGGAGCAGTTCCATTGGTTTCGCTGTTGGACTAAACCCGATCGCGAAGCGGGCTATCATTTTATTCTTCGCAATGCCCTGAATCCCATCCCAGAGAACCTCAGTGGTGATGTCTTTTCAGTACGGGGACAGATTATTTTTAATTATGGGGGCAAAATTGCAGTTCGTATTAATCCCAATCGGAAAGATCCCAGCTCTAAGCTAGAAAAGCCATTTAAGTTAACGTTTCAGGGGATATTACCGAGCGAACCGAAAAATACTTTAGGGGAGTTTTGGGATTTTATGTTGGGGCGTGAGGGCAAGACATTGGTTGTCCTCGAAGCCAGAAAGATCAAAGATCGATTAAAAGATAGAAAACCAAAAGGGAAGGGTAAACCCAGTGGGAAGCCTTATCCATTGAAACCGAAGCCAGCTTCTCAAGAGTCTGATTCTGAGTCCGTTGCTTCCGAATCGTCTGCGTCTGAAGTGGCTACGGAACAATCCTGAGAATCATGACCCGGAATTTGCTTCCCTGGGAATACTAAGTATTGCGGTTAGTTCAGGCTATCGAGTAGGCTTTCAATGGGTTGTCGCTCTAGATCTCGACCAATGAAGACGAGGCGGGTTTGTCGGGGTTCATCGGTATTCCAGGGGCGGTCGTAGAAGGTATCAAAGCGGTTTCCAACGCCTTGGAGAACTAAGCGCATGGGTTTATTGGGGACTTGGACAAAGCCTTTAATCCGGTAAACTTCGTGGTTTTGGACAAATTGTTGTAGGGTTTGGGTGAGTTGCTTGGGGTCGAAGGTGCGATCGCACACGACCTCAACTGAATTAATATGATCGTCATGCTCATGCTCTTCTTCATGGTCATGGTGACTGGGACGAGAGTCTAGATTATCCTCAACAGCAGCATTAAAGCCTAATAAGACTTGAGAATCAATTTGACCTTGATGACAACTCACTTGTTTCACAGCAGGCGAAACTTCCTGTTGTAACCAGTTTTGTACTTGTTCTAAGCCAGGTTCATTGACTAAATCCGTTTTCGTCAATAAAATCAAATCCGCACAAGCTAATTGATCTTCAAATAATTCCTCAATCGGAGTTTCATGATCCAAATTTGGATCGGCTTTTCTCTGCTCCTCCAGTGCGTCTAAATCTCCCACTAAAGTTCCCGTGGCTAAAGCATGGGTATCCACCACCGTCACCACCCCATCTACAGTTGCCCCATTGCGAATTTCCGGCCAGCGAAACGCTTGAATCAGAGGTTTAGGTAGTGCCAGTCCAGAAGTTTCAATTACAATCGAATCGAGTTGATCTCGTCGCTCCAATAGCTTTTGCATGGTGGGATAAAATTCTTCTTGCACCGTGCAACACAGACAGCCATTGGTGAGTTCCACAATATTATTATTGGGGTCTTCTTCTTCATCGCACACTTGACAGGAGCGCAACAAGTCCCCATCAATGCCAACTTCACCAAATTCATTGACTAAAACGGCGATTTTGCGCCCTTCCTGATTTTGGAGTAAATTGCGAATCAGGGTCGTTTTCCCTGCCCCCAGGAATCCAGTGATAATGGTTACGGGAATTTTATGCATGATTCTGTGCCTCGCAGAATGGTGATTAAACAGACTCACTTTGGCGGGCATTCTGACTTAGAGATGATGTAGATGTTTTCCATCTCCTTACAGTTGCGGGACAGTGTTGGATTTGCACCAAGCTTTCCCCGTTACCTCTGATGGCTGCTCCCCATCAGAAATCGTTGATTATACCATAATTTCAACCCCATTCATTCCCCGTAGGGGCGGGTTATACCAAAATCTAGGATACAAATACATCAATTGTGTAAACCCGCCCTCACCACGAGCCAGTGCTTAATATTGCTCTAATCCTGATATACTCATGGATGGGGTCGATCGCGATCGTCACGGTAACATCCGGTCATCCCTAACTCAATCCTACATCCCCTTGGAGAAGACTATGGAAGAGGTAGAGACTCGTTTTGAGGTGCGTTTGATCCAACTTTCGGAACAGGTGGATCGGTTAACGACAGAACAGGAAGATCTAAAAGCGCAGCTTGCCCAGATGAAAGCATCTGGTTTATCCAATACGATACCGGCGAAACCCGCTCCCCCTGCTGACACTCAACCCTTACAGTCAGAAACTCAACTCGATGCACCCTCAGATGACATCCCCTTACAATCTTCTTCTGGACAAGATTATCTACGGTTAGATTTTCTGTTCAGGAATGGACGCTGGGAAGAAGCACACGAAGAAACATGCCTACATTTGGTTAAGGTGGCACAAAAGAGGTCTTTGGGTTCCATCCCTCAAGATGACTGGAAAACTATTTCTTCTGAAGATCTACAGATTATTGAGCGTCTTTGGCTCAAATATAGTCATGGCAAATTTGGCTTTAGTCTTCAAAGTCAATTTTATAAGCAAGTGGGCGGTAACCTGGAATCTAGAGATGTAGTCTTTCAAGATCTGGGACATATTGTAGGTTGGTATAAAGATCGGCGTTGGATTGGGTCTCATGAATTGATCTTTGATCCTGAAAAAGCAGTAAAAGGACATTTACCTTATCTACGAGGAGTAGCAGCATCTAACTATAAAATTTTTCTCTTTCGTGAAGAATAGTCTCAATTTCCAGCCATTCCAGACCTTGAAATACAAACGAGACAGTTTGCCGAAAAAGAACGGATTAGATCTTCTGACTTGTACAAAGAAGAAGTTGCCAGGGAACTAGAAGAAGAGCGAGAAACTCTCATCGATGCCTTTTTAAAGGACAAATTTACCGAAATTGATGAAGAACTCTTAGCCATCAAGCCAAAAATGATCGCCCTTCCCACAGGGAAGTTTGCCAACGCATTGCTAAAACTCGGTCAATGGTCTCGCGAACAACTTCTAGAATACTTACAAACCTGATTAGAAACCGAGTTTCTAGCCCCATAGGGTGCTTATCTTGTAGGGGTTTCATTAAACCGCGATTCGGCATGTAGGGGCGAACGGCCGTTCGCCCCTACAGATTCTGAATACTCATTTAAAAATGCTATAGATTGTGGGAACTAAAAATGCTTTTCCAATCCTCCAACGTGCGCGGAATTTCCCGAACTTGAGGACGGAAAGAAACGGGTAAACTGTGCCATGCTTCCCAGAGGGTGGGGACACCTAAACCGATTTCAGTGAGCAATTTCTGTTGAGAAAAAACGGTTTCTGCATCTCCTTCTAGAATGAGTTGCCCTTGGTTGAGAATGATAAACCAGTCTGCCCATTGATAGGCGAAATCTAGGTTATGGGTGGCGATCGCGATCGCTGTTCCCTTTTGTTCGATTTTGTGTAACTCTTGGAGTAAGGTTTGCAGTTGTTGCGGGTCTAAATAAGCAGTGGGTTCGTCGAGTAACAGCAGTTTAGGTTGTAAGACCATCACTCCAGCTAGGGCAACCCGGCGCTTTTGTCCTAAACTGAGGTGGTGGAGGGGAGTGTGGGCAATTTCGGTGAGTTGGAAATCGGCGATCGCCTGTTCCACTCGGTAGCGAATTTCAGGCTTGGATAACTTTAAGTTACACAGTCCATAGGAAAGGTCTTCTGCTACCGTTCCTGCGACGAGTTGATGTTCTGGATTTTGAAAGGCTAATCCTACATTTTGCCGCCATTGTTTCAAGGTTTGGCGCTGATAATCTAGGGGGTTTCCCTGCCAGAAAATCGTTCCTCGGTCTACGGGATATAATCCTGTCATCAGTAAAAACAAGGTAGATTTTCCGGAGCCATTGTGCCCTAAAATCACAGTTCTCTGATGGGGTTGAATCTTAAGGCTCAGTTGATCAAATACTCCATGAGCCTGTCCTGAATAGTAATAGCTCACGTTCCTGAGTTCGAGCAAATTAGAGTTATCCATGTGCTATTCCTGACAGTTCTAGAGACAGCAAGAGGACAAATCCGAGGAGGGCTTCCCATTCGTAACGGGGCGATCGCTCATACTGTTTCATTGACAAAACTGTAAATTTATGCTCAAATCCCCGTGCGATCGCCCCTAAAGAAAAGCGATGATAATCCGTTAAGGTTCGATGTAACAATTGCCGAATCAACAAACTCACACTGCGCAAACTTTGGGCAAAATTGCCATATCCTCCCCGCGCTTTTTGTCCCAGTCGCAGGTCAGAAACGGTCTTTTGCAACACCCAAATCAGCCGATACATCAGTAAAATTAACTCTAGCAACAGTTCTGGAAAACGCCACTGACGTAATACTTGAACTATCTCCACCATTGGAACCGTGAGCATCAAGAAAAAGAAACAGCAGAGACAAGCCACTGCCCGTAAAATCAGCCGCATAAACAAATCCAAGACCGTTTGCGAAATTGACCAATACAGAGATCCGGTTGACCAACCAATCAGGAGTCCAGGCACCTCTAAATGACCACTCTCTACCGTCTGCACATCAATTAGAAATGCCAAGGAACTCATCAACACAAACGTAGAGCTACCCAGAAGTAATTTCAGATAAAACTTCATCGGGATTTTAGCGTATCCAATTGTCCAAACGGCCATCCATAAACTGAGGGCAATTTGCGTCAGAGGTTGACTCACCAAAGCGAACCCCAACATGAGCAAAGAAAACCCCAGTTTTTGACTTGGAGGTAACCGATTTAAACCATTTTGATACGCCCAAGTATCAGTCGGTAGCGTCATTTTCCCCAGAAGGATGCGACTGAGAACGTCCCCGATACCATCCGATTCCGTATCCGATAATTCCTGCACCAAGAGCCGCTTGCAGAGCAAATAGCAAACTCTCTGTTTCGCCACCGGGCGGTTCTAACATGGGTTCAAACCAGGGTTCATATTGGGGATTGACTTCTGTAATGACTTCCTCAGCTTGGCCATCGGCTCCCCCAAATTCACTATCCTTAATCGTCATTAAGGGAAAGACAGTTATCCCGATAATTACCAATAATAACAGACCGTTTGGCCATTGATTTTGCTGTATTTTCATACCTGTTCAGATTTCATTAAATTCAAAAGTTTTAATTCCGGTTGAGAATAGGATAGTAAGCTATTCCAAACCATGACAGTTAAGAGTCCTTCAATAATTGCTAGGGGGATTTGAGTCACGGCGAAAATGCCCGCAAACTTCAGAAAAGCGACCCAAATGCCTCCATTTTCCACGGGAAACGCCAAGGCTAATTGTAAGGAAGTGACCACATAAGTCGCTAAGTTTCCCAACCCCGCTGCCAGAAAAACGGCTAGGGTTTGCCGTTGACTGATCGACATGACCAAGCGATAAATACCAAAAGCGACAAATGGCCCAATCACAGCCATAGAAACGGCATTGGCACCTAATGTGGTGATGCCTCCATGGGCTAAAAGTACAGCTTGAAATAAGAGTACCAAAGTTCCCAAAACGGTCATGGTTGACGGGCCAAATAATACCGCTCCTAAACCCGTTCCTGTGGGATGGGAGGAACTACCTGTCACTGAGGGAATTTTGAGCGCTGAAAGTACAAAAGCAAAGGCTCCAGATAAGGCGAGGAGGAGTTTCAGTTCGGGATTTTTTTGTACGGTTTGGTTAATGCGATAGAGTCCTAAGCCAAAGAAGGGCAGAAAAACAACCCACCAAAAAATGACCCAAGGTAGAGGCAGAAATCCTTCCATAATATGCATCGCTTGGGCAGGTGCGGGGAAGAGTGATAATACGAGGGTAAAACTGAAGGCGAGAAAACCAGCCATCAGTCGAAAAAGAAGCTTGCGATCGTTCATAGACTATAGCGCGTCGCGCTGGTAATGGGTAATGGGTAATAACCAACAAGAAGTGTTGAGGGCGAACTTCAGTTTCTAGTCCACACAATGCAGCAAGATACCCCTAACTTTCCCTATCGCCTTCCTTTTTTAAGGCGGGGTTGGGGGTATCGATAAAGTAACTAGAAGCAATAAACTTGTGACATGATTCTGTACCTCGCAGAATAGTGATTAAAGAGACTTACTTCGGCGGGCATCCTGACTTAGAGATGATTTATGATGTTTTCTATCTCCTTACAGTTGCGGGACAGTGTTGGATTTGCACCAAGCTTTCCCCGTTACCTCTGATGGCTGCTCCCCATCAGAATGAGTTATCATACCACAATGTAGGGGCGAAAAACTTTTCGCCCCTACAACCATGTCTCATTCTTATTGAAATCAACTATAACTCGGATTCAAAAGCCTCTAGAGACTGACTACTAACCGCTGGCACGAAAAGCCTCTCTAGTGCTTCCAAGTCTCTAATCTGACTCACTTGCTCCCTCAACGACGAGGGAATCTCCCCAAACCTCACTTCTAGGACATGAACAAGAGAGAGTTGTAAACCTTTCTGGATTCCAAAGCGCTCCACACTGGTAATATAAGGCATTTGATTCTCCTTCTTTATTCTGTCTCGTTAGGCATCAAGGAATTCAACTCGGATTCAAAAGCCTCTAGAGATTGAATGCTAACTACTTGCACCACAAGCCTCTCTAGCGCTTCCAAGTCTCTAATCTGACTCACTTGCTCCCTCAACGATGAAGGAATCTCACCAAATCTCGCTTCTAGGACACGAACAAGAGAGAGTTGTAAACCTTTCTGGATTCCAAAGCGTTCGACATTGGTAATATAAGGCATTTGATCCTCCTTCTCTAAACTCTCAACTTCTGTCCACAAACGCTGCTCTTCTTTTGCTGGTAGGGCAATCAACCAGTCAATTAGGCGAAATAGTTCTACGATATCATTTCGACTTAGTCCCCGTTGATAGAGGCTTTTCACCAATTGTAATTTGCGCTGATAGTTTTGTTGTACATCCTCTCCCATTTGTTGGGCAGCCCGGTGAGCAGCAACTATAGCAGCAAAAGGATTAGAATTATGCTCCAATTGACTCAGATCGTAATCCAAGAGTTTGACCATGGGAAATTTTAACAGGGCGCGACATCCCCATAACTTTTTTTGATACTGAGTGGGTCGCCATCGAGTTTGTTCATCAGCTAGGATGGCTAAACTGGCAACGGAGCGACGGTAAGTGTCAAAAATCCGGCTGTGATACAGGTACATGCGTTCAGCAAATTTACTTTGGCGCTGGGATTGAATTTCAATGTGAACCAAAACCCAGGTTTCCGTGCCGTCAGTGCGCCAAACTTTGACTAATTTATCCGCATCTCGTTTTCCGGTTTCAGTTTCCCGTTTGATTTGTTGCAGTTCGGTATCGAGAAATTCAAAACCCCGTTGCCAGTTGATGTCAGCAGCGATGTTGGGGAAGAAGAATTCTAGGAAGTCGCGAAAGTATAAGGAGATGGCTTCTTTCCAGGGGGAGTCGTAATCCGTCATTTGAATTTAACTTGAATGAATCATGATTACGTTATCCTGTATTCCTCTATCTCCCCCATCCCCTTTTTCGGTATCCTAGAGGATGGTTAACTTTTATTGATATACCATGCCTGTTACCGAGTCTCCCTCTGCGATCGCCCCAAACCCCACGTCCTCCCGAAACTTTCCCTTAACTGCTGTTATCGGCCAAGAAGCCATTAAACTGGCGCTGCTCCTGGCTTCTGTCGATCCGGGTTTAGGAGGAGTGGCGATCGCCGGTCGTCGCGGTACGGCAAAATCAGTCATGGCTAGAGCAATGCATGACCTGCTTCCGGCGATCGAAATCGTCAAAGACTCCTTCTGGAACCAAGCTCCCCATGATTCATTACATCCAGAAGCAAACACAGAAACTGAAATTATACCCGCGCCCTTTGTGCAAATTCCCCTCGGTATTACCGAAGACCGGCTCTTAGGATCGGTGGATGTAGAAGAATCCGTTAAGCAAGGAGCTACCGTCTTTCAACCGGGACTGCTGGCAAAAGCTAATCGTGGCGTTCTCTACGTGGATGAAATCAACCTTCTGGATGACCAAATCAGTAACCAATTGCTCACTGTTCTCAGTGAAGGACGCAACCGCATCGAACGGGAAGGGATTAGTATTGAACATTCCTGTCAAGCCATTCTGATCGCCACATACAACCCGGAAGAAGGTTCGCTTCGGGAACATCTCTTAGATAGGATAGCCATTAGCCTCTCTGCTGATGGTGTTCTTGGCCTCGATCAACGGGTAGATGCCGTGAGCCAAGCCCTGTCCTACACCCAATCTCCCCAAGCTTTCCTAGAAAGCTATACGGAAGAACTCGACAACCTGAAAACCCAAATTTTACTGGCGCGGGAATGGCTCAAAGATGTCACCATTACCCCGGAGCAAGTAAGCTATCTGGTTGAGGAAGCCATTCGGGGAGCCGTGCAAGGTCATCGGGCTGAACTCTTTGCGGTGAAAGTGGCTAAAGCAGCGGCTGCCTTAGAAGGACGCACGGAGGTGAGTGCAGAAGATTTACGCACCGCCGTCCAACTGGTGATTGTGCCCAGAGCAACCGTAATTCAAGCCCCACCTCCGGATGAACCTCCACCGCCTCCTCCTCCCCCGGAACCTCCCCAAGACCAAGATCAGGATCGGGATGATGACGACGAAGATCAAGAAGAAGAGGACGACGATCCCCCAGAAGAGAATGAACCGGATGAACCCAGTGTCCCGGAAGAATTTATCTTCGATCCCGAAGGGGTCGTTCTCGATTCCAGCGTGCTTTATTTTGCTCAAATGGCCAAACGGCAAGGAAAATCGGGGAGTCGTACCCTGATCTTTACAGACGATCGCGGCCGCTATGTAAAACCGATGTTACCCAAAGGTAGAGTCCGTCGCATTGCCGTCGATGCCACCCTGCGAGCAGCCGCTCCCTATCAGAAAGCCAGACGCGCCCGCAACCCCCACCGCCGTGTGATTGTGGAATCGGGTGATGTGCGCTCTAAACGGTTAGCCCGCAAGTCTGGGGCGCTGGTGGTTTTTGTGGTGGATGCGTCGGGTTCTATGGCGCTCAACCGGATGCAGTCAGCGAAAGGTGCGGTGATGCAACTGCTCACGGAGGCCTATCAAAATCGCGACCAGGTGTCCCTCATTCCCTTCAGAGGCGAGCAAGCGGAGGTCTTGTTACCCCCCACCCGTTCGATCGCCTCTGCCCGCCGTAGACTGGAAGTGATGCCCTGTGGCGGCGGTTCTCCCCTAGCCCATGGTTTGACAACGGCGGTGCGCGTGGGCATGAACGCCCAACAATCCGGCGATATTGGTCAAGTGGTTCTAGTGGCAATTACGGATGGTCGAGGGAATATTCCCCTGGCACGTTCCTTGGGTGAACCCTTGGAAGGGGAGGAAAAACCGGATATTAAGAACGAGTTATTAGAAATTGCAGCTCGTATTCGTGCCCTGGGGATTAAGCTGTTGGTCATTGATACGGAGCGCAAGTTTATTTCCACAGGATTTGGTAAGGAGTTAGCAAAAACGGCGGGTGGGAGTTATTATCATTTGCCCAAAGCAACGGATCAGGCGATCGCCGGCGTTGCTCGAAGTGCGATCGCCGATATCAAAGCCAGATGATGGGGTAATGGGTAATCGGTAATCGGTAATCGGTGATTGATTCTCTCCGTGTCTCCGTGTCTCCGTGTTTCCCAATCCCCCAATCCTCCATCTTCCGGAAGCAACCTCAACCCCCCTGTATGGAGCAACCAGAAGGGTTGAGGATTTCTGCTTATGTCTAGAAAAACTTGTCTGACGGATTGTTCCCAAAATTATTGTCCTTTTGTGCAAGATCCCAAAAACCCCCGTCGCTATGTTTGTCTCAAATGTGGGTTAGAGCGCTCTTTGGATAGATGCGATCGCGATTATCGAGAGGATGAAGGCGATCGCCCCTCTGCTGCGATCCTTGCCCTCCTCAGTGTGATTGTGCTGTTAATCCTCCTTTAGATTAAGCAAACTGGGTAATTATTGGAAACTCCACGGAGCTTTGCGCCACAATATAAAATATGGCTTTGTAATAGACGTTTCATTGAAACACCCATGAGTAACAGTTCAAACTTTCTCAATGACATTCGTGAAGCAAAGGGACAACTGGTTGTTGGACCCAATGTAATTCCTAACGCCCTTCCCTATGTCGGCGGAGGCTTGGTTTTAACCGCTCTCGGAACCTATGGTGGCTTAACCGTCATCCAAACTAACCCCGGTATCTTCATGCCCAGTTTTATTGTGGCCATGATTGCCGAGTTAGTGCTTTTCTTTGTTGCTAGAGGAGTTGCAGAAAAAGCCAATAACAGCACTGCTCTCCCGTTGCTGGCAACCTATAGTCTCCTGTCTGGCTATACCCTGAGTGGCTTAGTTTACGTTGCCCTAGGAACCGAAGGTGTAGGAATGCAAGGTATTGCCTTCGCTGCTCTCGGTTGTGGAGTCGCTTTTGTCTTCGCTCGCCAAATTGGATCGAACCTCTCTGAGCAAGATGGTTTGGCTCTAACCCAAACGATTCAAATGGCCTTAGTTGCCTTTGTCGTGGTTATCTTAGCCCAAGTTATCTTTTCTCTCTTTGGCGTTTATACCCCCAACTGGTTAGAAATTGCCATTTCTGGTTTTGGCGTTTTCCTCTTCTGTGGCGTTGCCGTAGTAGATTTCTTTATTCTCCCCCGTACCTATCGGGATGAGCAATATCTATCTGCCGCTCTGTCGATGTACCTAACGTACATTAACTTGTTTGTGTTTATCTTGCGCCTGCTGATTGCAATTTTTGGCCGAGATTAAGCCATTCACTGTCGATTAATGTGAATTAACATAAAGGCGGGTTAGCTGGAGGGGTTTCAGCTAACCCGCATCCTTTAGGTCAACACATCTATAGCGCGAAGTGCTATAGATGACTGAATTCTAGAAAAGATCTTTTTTCTTCTTTTTCTTTTTCTTACTGAGGAAATTTTCTTGAATAAATTTATAGCCTTTTATCCCTTTTTCGCGTAAGTTGGCAACCTCTTGATCGCTTAAGTCATTTTTCTTTGATTTATAGATCAAGTCAGAAGTTTCTTTACTGCTCAAACTGTTGGTTGCTAGTTTTTCAACGGTTGAAAAGCTTTTTTTTAAGCTCTTCCTGGCTTTCTTGGAATTGAGTAGGTCATCAAGCATGAATGTTTTTTAGGGGGTAAGTGAGTTTAATGCGTTAGAGGGATGAAGGTCAAACCTTCAGACTGACCCTCAAGATTGTAATGATTACTGGATATACTCTACAATGTCTTCGGTCGGATAGCGAACTTTGGGTAGTTGGCTGTATTTATCGTCTTCAGCACGATATCCAGCAGGACAGAGGAGAACTGAATGATAGCCTTTTGCACTTAATCCGAGGATTTCATCGTATTTATCGGGGATAAAGCCTTCCATGGGACAAGCGTCTACCCCTAGCATAGCAGCAGTAGTCATGAATTGACCGATCGCGATATAGACTTGCCGAGTGGACCAATCATCGACATTAAATTGATCGGGCGATCTCCCCAAAAACCCTTTAACCATCTTCCCAAACCCTTCTAGTTTTTCGATGGGGGTATTTCGTACTTGCGCCATATATTCGATATATCGCTCTGCTTCTGCTACACCAAAGTCTTTTTTAATTGCCAATACGACTAAATGGGAAGCTTCTACAACTTGGGTTTGTCCCCAAGAATGCTCCAGTAACTGCTGGCGCACAGGAGAGTCTGTGAGGACAAAAAATTTCCACGGTTGCAGTCCAAAGGAAGAAGGAGTTAGGACTAAGCTTTGCTCTAGGACGTTCCATACAGGATCTGGGATTTTGCGCGTCGGATCGAATTTTTTGGTGGCATAACGCCACTGGAGTTGATTCAGGACGCTATCAGCGGAGACGGTATCAACAGTCATAGGTGTTTTCTCAAGAATGTTTAGTGCGATCGCATTGATTATCCTACCGCAGGGCTTAACCGAACAGAATCACTACCTCTAAACTTTCTGTTGTGCAGGGGGAACAATTCGGCGTTGGGATAAATTGCGATCGATCGTTTGCAGAAGTTTGAGGTCTTCTGGGGGTAAGGAATAGGGACTAAGAGGGTGTTGTTTGAGGAAGCAAAAGGCTTGTCGGAAGTCGTAACCCGTGGCACGAATGGGGGCACTAAAGTGACAGGGAATCAGACGCTGAAAGTCCCAGCGGGCAACTTTTTCAGACCAATTTAAGACTTCTTGGGGAGCGCGGTTGAGAATCAAAGTTTGTAGAACAGGAGCGACCCAGAGACGATTTTTCAGGGGTTGAAAGGCTTGTTTCCAATTGGCTTTCCAATTGAAGGGAAAGAGACCGAAGTAGGCTTTTTTAGACCGGTCTGGGGCGCTGATGACTTTTTTTAAAACCGTTGACCATTTGGGAGTTTCAAGGACGCTGGGTTGGAAATAGAGGGCAAACAGACAAATGCGTTGCCATCCTTTGCGACGGTTTTCTGGGGTATCTTGAATGGGATCTGAGGCGCTGTCTTTGGCGTGAAAGAGGAGAGGATAGGGGTCAAATTGGGCGATCGCTGGTGGCTGTTCAGAAAGAGAGATAATGGTATCCGTGACGCAGACTGTACCCGTAGCTCGGTGGAGCAGGGCAACTTCTTCAAACTGTCCCGGCCCGAGGTTAATCGGCCCGAGAATATGGTAGTCAAATTCAGCACCAAAGGGGGCTTGACGGCTGTCCGTAGGCAAAATATGGGTGCGGTTGCCCGGTAACCCCAGCCAGGTCACCGGTAAATTGAAGGGAAAACTCCATTGGTGGGGAGCAATAAAAACCTGAGCTTGGGGGAAATGACGGGCAAAGGGGCCGACAAAGATTTTATGTTCGAGTCCCGAAACCGTGGGCAGGATAATATATTTAACATCTCCATGGAGATCGACTAATTCATTCACCAATCGCACACATTCGGGAGTAGGTGCAACCGGTGCATAGACCAGTAACCCCCCAGAGGAGAGTTTGATAATCGTCATGCGAATGGGAACGACCACGTAGAGAATGCCTTGAAGCTGGTCAAACGTCCAGATGGTGTCTTGGACGACTTCTTGGCGCAGGGTTCGCCGTTGACCGTAGGGATAGAGAGGTAAGAGGGGCCAAAAGGGCCAAGATAGGTCACTCAAGGGGGGTTGAACGTTAGAGATTAAACAGGGAATGGGGAGATAGGATTAAAAGTTTATTGTTTCAAAAAGAAGTAGACCTGCCCAAACTGCCTTTTATATTGTCTCATAGCTTGGAACTCTGGAGCTATGGTGCGGGAGGGGTTGGAGTTGGAGTAGGGGTAGGACTCGGACTCGGACTGGCTGGGTTAATGAGAGTATTCAGTTGATTTTGAGTTTGTTGTAGTGCAGCATTTTGCTGTTGATCGACGGTTTGTTGGCGTTGCTGTTCTTGCAAGAGTTGTTGTTGAGTTTGGGTAAGTTGGGCCGCTTGGTTTTGTGCTTGTTGCAGTTGTTGAGCCAGTTGCGCTCGAGCTGCATCTTGCTGTTGATCGAGGGTTTGTTGCTGTTGAACGTAGTTTTGGAAGCTTTGTTGTTGTTGAGTGACCTGTTTTTGTAGGTTAGAGATCGCCTCTCCCACATTAACTTGATTCGCCCCAAATCCGATAATCAATTGTCCCGTTGTTAAGATTTGACAGCTCAGATTCCCAGATACACCCACTTGACCCAGTCCTGGGTTAATTTGCACCCCTCTAGAGCTATTCAGGTTCATGGTTCCCGTAGATTTTAGGGTCATATTATGCCGGGTATCATCAAGAATGTAGTGATGGCCGCCTCTAGTCTGAATTTCGATGCGCTGGTTGCGGTCATCAAAACGGATTTTGTTTTGGCCGTTGGTGGTAATTTCCAGGGCGCGATCGCTATCATTGAGTTCTATCTCATGACCGGCACTACTGCGCAGATAAATCCCATCTCGACTAGCATATTGGTCTTCTTCCACAAACTGCAAGGTATGGCCACTAGGCGTTTTGAACGTTCTTAAGCGCACTTTTCCGCGATCGGAAATCGTACGATTGATCGGTTCTGGCGGTTTATCCTGCCCATTCCACAACCCACCAATAATATAAGGACGATGCACATCCCCATGTTCAAACGCCACCAACACCTCATCATTAATTTCCGGCAAACAATCAAACCCCCGATATTTACCTCCACCCACGCTCACCACCCTAGCCCACTGACTCGCATGGGCACTACCATCGGGTTCCGGGTTCAGCGTCGGAAACTTAACCCGCACTCGCCCCAACCCCTCCGGGTCTCGATTATGCGTCACAATGCCCACCATCAACGTTTGCCCCGGCCGTAAACGATTTTGCGGCGATAAAATATCGAAAATCGACCCTCCTCGCAATCCCCGAATACTAAATTCCGTTGTATAAACCCCCTGATAATAGAGATGGCGAGTTTCCGTCACATAATACCTGCCACTGTAGCGCCCCATCTGGGTTAGCTCAATCACCTTACCCACCTGAATCAGAGGATTCCCTTGAGCATGGGCATCCGCATAGATAAACTCCCCCCCCAACTCATCATAAATCGCTTGAGCCATGCGATCAGCCTCATCCGGACTAGCCACCGGTTTATCCACCACAATTAGCCGAGGAGACGGTAAATTAGAACCAAAGTTATCCTCAATAAAATGGATACTGCTGTCATTTGTATCGCTCGTATCCACGATTCCCTCACCCTTTCCCTCCACATTCGTGATCAGATTGTGGCGATCAACCTTAGCCACAATCGGCTTTTTATACCGATAATCCCAACTCCGTACCTCAACCGCATCCACCTTCTCAGAACTCGTCACCCGCACCCGAAAACTCTCCACCTCCGTCAACCAAGCCAACTGCAACACCTCACTCTCCGTCGGACTGCGGAAATGCAACGTCCCATTCTGCACAAACAACTCAAACCCAATTCGCGCCGCCCTCTCCCGCAAAAACTCCATATTCGTTTGATTTTCCTGGAAAACATAGGGGTGAGTCTTGCCACTATCATCAATATGCCCCTCCTCTATCCCCATTTCCTTAGCAACTTTCCGAACGATATCGCTATCCGTATAATCCTGAAACGAACGATTAAAACGTCCGCGATGCAAACGATGGGATAAATCATAGCCTCGAATCACAATCGGCGCTTGAGTCGTATTCGTAAAATGGGTTTCCATCCCTGTAATTTCCCCATCAATCAACCAATCCTGATTCGCCTCTTCATTTTCCTCCGACGTACTGCCAATAAAACCAATCTTAACCTTTTTTCCAATTTGAATTAAAGGATCGTGTTGCCAAGTTTGTGTCTCATCATCCAACGGACTATACGGATTATTAATAACCAGCGTAAACATTCCCGGTAAATGCAAACTCTCCTCCACAGAAATTTGCAAAATATCCCGCATAAAACTACTCATCTCCTCCTCAGTTGCTCCCTCAATCTCAACCATAGGAGTCGAAACAAACAGCGTTTCATCACTCATACTCGTAATTCCTCAAAAAACCAATCCACTCAATATTAAGTAGCGCCTTGAACAAAACTCTGGCGTTCGCTAAACTTACGACTAGCCACCCCTAGATCAACCTCTTTCAAGTTTAAGGTTACCACAGCTCTGACCGGTACTCCATTAGGCCGAAACATATTCAAACTATAATCCAAAGACTCTACCATGCAGCGCATATAAATCTTATCTCCCCAAATAAAATAAAACACAGGAGGTCGTCTTAACTCAATCGCTTGTTTGGATAGATTTTCTGAACCATATTCCTCCAAACCATAGACATCAACACCACTAATAGACTTCGTAAACGAAGAGAGCATAGAATCTCCGAGCGAAACCGCCAAGGTTCGTTCTTGATAAGAATAGTTCTTTCCATTCACTGTAACTTTTTGTTCATCAAATGGATCTTTAAATGAACTAAAATCCACCGCATCTAGAAGGGGTTGAATTTGCGTTAAAACATTAGTTCCCGACTCATAGGTATCAAAAATTAAATTAGACAAAGTTAGTTTGTAGGGTTCCACAAATCCAAAATTCACTTTCGGCAAGCCCCGTTCCGTTCTTGCCCCTTGCATATCTTCAATCTTAACACTCCGATTAAATCGTAATTCCTCTGGATTAAACATAAAGCGAATAATACTGCTCGCTTCCCCATCCCTCGGAATCAACGCCGCTTTAACTAAACGTACATCCCCTTGTAGAAACTGCTGTTGATAGAGTTGGAGTGCAGCCTTCTGCTTTTCAGCCTCGACTATATCATAAATATTTTCTCGTTCTTTGTCTGCGGAGATCGCTGCCTCCATCATCAGTAGATCTGCACCCGTTAGTACCGCTCCCTTAGTCGCCGACGTTAATGCATCCGAAAGTCCCATTGCCCACCTCCTTAATCCTTAACCCTTCCTATTTAACCAAATCACCAAGGCAAACGACCAGAGTAAAAAGAGCCATAGCGCTCTTGCTCAATAGTCAATCGTTGACGAATCAATCCATAAACCTCCCTAGCCAACAATTCAACCACATCCGTTTTATCTTCTTCCTTTTCTTCCTCCTCTTCCATTTCTGTTGTAACATTTTCTGAATATTCGTAAAGTTCTGTTTCGTCCTTACTAATAGGTTTTACCTCACTCGCTTTACGTCGAGAAACCTTTTCCTTTAATTCACTTCTCGCCTTTAAAGACTCTTGAATCAACTGCTCTAAATTCCTAGGTTTATTCGTAAAATCACTACTAGAAACCTCCCCACTAGCACTCATAGAAATACCTGAAGGCAAAAACATAGACTGTTTAACATTCAGCATTTTTTTACTTCTCCCTAAAATTCCCCTATTCCTCATCAAACCATCTCCAGAATTACCCAGACGACCTTGCAACACATTGTCTGAAGCAGAAAGTTCACTTAACACACTACCCTCAGAATTTAATATAGAGTCATTAATTTCTTCTATTCTTTGTATTGATGGCGTTGGGTTTTCTGAGGCAAGTGCACCAGAAGAATCAGGTGTTTCTTCTGTTCTTTGAGGCGAGGGAGTTGAGTTTTCTGAGGCAAGTGCAGCAGAAGAATCAGTGATAGCTTCTGCTCTTTGAAGTGAGGGAGTTGGTTGTTCTGAGGCAAGTACACCAGAAGAGTCAGGTGTTTCTTCTGTTCTTTGAAGTGAGGGAGTTGAGTTTTCTGAGGCAAGTGTGCCAAGAGAGTCAGGTGTTTCTTCTGTTCTTTGAGGCGAGGGAGTTGGTTGTTCTGAGGCAAGTGCAGTAGGAGAATCAGTGATAGCTGCTGTTCTTTGAAGTGAGGGAGTTGAGTTTTCTGAGGAAAGTGCAGTAGGAGAGTTAGGTGTTTCTTCTGTTCTTTGAAGTGAGGGAGTTAATTTTTCCGAGGAAAGTGCAGCAGGAGAATCAGTGATTTCTTCTGTTCTTTGAGGCGAGGGAGTTGGGTGATTTGAGGTGAGTGCAGCAGGAGAATCAGTG
>NZ_JAGHZN010000012.1:0-107295 GCF_017746735.1 Roseofilum sp. Guam
AATTTCTTTCTATTCTTGAATGGGTAGCTGCCAAGAAATCTAAGCGTGTAGTTTATATTGATCGATGGTTTCCCAGTTCCAAGACTTGCTCTGAATGTGGTTATGTACTGAATGAACTGAAACTCAAAGAGCGTCAATGGTCTTGTCCTTCATGTTCAACAGAGCATGATAGAGATTTGAATGCTGCTTTAAATATAAAATCAGTTGGGGCATCAACTGATTCGTTAGGCTTTAGTCAGACCGTCCCAGACTGCTATTGCTGTTTGAGCGGAGAATCCCCGTACCTTCAGGTCGGGGAGTATGTCAATATTGCCTCAAACTATAACCTAACCGTCCTAACGTAACGAGTTCAATATCAACTACCAAAGGGGCAAAATGGGGGTAATGCTTTCCTGATTGGATTCCGATACTTTACTCCAATGGTGGGAGTTGATAGCCTCAGAAGCCACAGTTTTTACTAAGGTTGTCTGTTGAGGATCGATAATTTCAGACGATCCATCCCAGTCATTTTCCTGTTTTCCAGAGGAGATCGCTGGACTAAACCAAACTAACGCAGTACTGCCACTCGCTCCTAAAATAATCGCTAAGGGCACAAACTCACTCTTCACCACTTTTACAATCGGAATACAAAGAGCTAACATGACTACCGCACAGGGCCAAATAATCGCAGTAGCTGCAATTTTTGCCCCTCGACCTCCTGAATGACGCTCTACTCGATGAACTTGTTTAACCATTAACTGAGCCTCCAATTGAGGGAATAGGGAATGAATACGCTGTTTGGTTGCCCAACAGAAAATCTTTTGACTGAAGACGTATACTATAGCAGTTGATAGCCCATACTTGACTATCAACGGTAATAAGGGTAAAACCCGTTTTTCTTGGATTATCTTTTGCGTAGCGTGAAGCGCTGTAATCTTCCATGTACCGTAATTTTTGGTCTCTTTGCTCACCTAACCGTTTGCTGAGAGTTGATCGTCGCATAGATCGATTCTGGGCCTTGGGATTCCTGGTAGCAGCTCTGGTGCTATTTTTGATTAATCTAGGAGGTGTGGCCTTAAGAGATTGGGATGAAGGAACCATTGCCCAAGTTGCCCGCAATATTAGCCTCTCTTCTAGTTGGCAAGGTTGGTTGTTTCCCACGTTATCCGGATTACCCTATTTTAATAAACCGCCCCTAGTGCATTGGTTAATTGCTCTGATGTATCAATGGGTGGGGGTGAATGAATGGGCAACCCGTTTACCTTCTGCGTTGCTTACTGCTACCTCCGTTCCTATCTTTTATAGCTTAGGTTTGGAAGTGTTTCGACAACGGCTGCCAGTTATTTTTTCTACCTTAATTTATTTAACCTTATTACCTGTGGTTCGCCATGGCCGGTTAGCGATGCTAGATGGGCCAGTTTTATGTTTTTTGCTTTTGATGATGCTATTTGCTGTCAAGGGACGGCGTAATGTTCGCGATAGTCTCGGTTTGGGGTTAGGATTGGGTCTAATTGCTCTAACAAAAAGTATTTTAGCACTGTTATTGGGGGCGATCGCATTCCTGTTTTTAGCTTGGGATACTCCCCGTCTACTCAAGTCCGTTTATCTGTGGAGTGGGATCATCTTAGGTCTCATTCCAGTTGCGCTCTGGTACGGTCTACAACTGTTCCATTATGGAGATCCGTTTTTAGAAACCGGATTAGTGCATCAATCATTGAGTCGCATTTGGCAGTCTGTGGAAAATCGTTCTGGCCCCCCATGGTATTATCTGCTGGAAATTCTGAAATTATCCCTTCCATGGTTGTTGATGGTTATTCCCGGTTTAGGATTAGCTTGGCAACACCGGAGTCTGAGTTGGGGAAAATTGGTTTTAGTCTGGGGAGGGGTTTATTTTACAGCGATTTCTATCATGAGTACCAAATTACCTTGGTATGTTCTGCCTTTGTATCCCGCCTTAGCGTTAGCTGGAGGTGCGCAACTGACAGAATTTTGGCGGGCCTATTCCCAAGGTGTTCCGCGATTGAAATCGAGGTTTATTAAAAGCTTAACTGGAAGTTTTTGGGGATTAGCGATCGCCTCTTGGGGGGCTACCCTATATGTGATGATCGCTCAACCCGTTTCTAGTTGGATAATTCCTGCGCTCTTTGGGTCTATTGCCCTTACTTTGACAGTCGTTAGCCTTTTATTTCAACAGGGTGATTATCAGTTTATTGGGATTTTAGGATGGGGATTGTATGTGTCGTTGTTTCTATTGATGGCTTCTCCAATTTGGGTTTGGGAACTTGAAGAAGGATTTGCGGTTAAACCCGTGGCTGAAGTACTGATTGCCTATACTCCGGTGAAACAACCGATTATGACCAATTATCCCCATGGTCGTCCTTCTCTAGATTTTTACAGCGATCGCCGCCTGATTCCCGCCAATTTTGAGCAAATTCTCCACACTTGGTCTCAATACCCCCAACCCTATCTCCTTTTAGACAAAGCAGGATTAGAGGAACTCGAAGCCCGTTTTCCCCAGGGAGTCCAACGCTTAGGATCGGCAGAAGGTTGGACATTAGTCACCAAATCTTCAGCTTTTTTGGGTTAGGGTTCGAGTTCCAGTTGTGGATGTAGCGATCGCATAATTTGACTGCCTTGTTGCATCCAATGGGGAATAGGATTATCTAACTCTTTTAACCGTTCAGTGGCAGCTAAGGCAAAACTAAACAGTACAATGCTAGCCATCACGGTGATCCAACAGGGGGGTTTAGCACTACCAAAATCTCTCATTACCCTCGCTAGGGGATGACTTTGGCGGCGCAATAATTGACTGGAAATGAAGGGTTTCAACTTGAATGGATCGCGGACATAATGGCCACTCTTGCTGACCACTAATCGTTGATGACAATAGGGACAGATATACAATCCACTCTGCAACTGTCCTAACGGTAAGACCTGGACTTGATGACAAATGGGACAAGTCGAGGAGTGACTCTCAAAATTAAATGTATCTGCATTCATTGCACTTATGCGTTGAAAACCCTTTTTATTTTACCCCAGACCTAGGGAGAAATCAGGTTAAGAATCCTTACTCTTTTGAGGCGGTCTCCAGATTCACTCTGTTCTGGAGTCTTCTTCCTGCATTTCTCCCCTGAACCCGAATTCACGGGCGTGGATTCAGGAGGTTAGATTGCCCACTGGTTGCTCGAAAGGGAGAGCAAATACTTATTCTTCGGCGTTATCTTCACCTCCGATTTGCTTCAGATGAATATGTTTGCGACCTAAAGAGATTTCAAACTCATCACCCTGTTGCAGATTCATCTGCTTAGTATAGGCTGCTCCAATGAGTAAGTTGCCATTCGATTGAACCGTAATCCGATAGCTGGCACTGCGTCCGCCCCGTCCATTCGATGAGCTTTTCCCATCCAGCTCAATTCCTTCTGCATCGATCAATGCATTGAGGAATTTCATCATATTCACCCGTTCTACTCCACCTTTAGTGAAGGTACAGTAGCCACATGCTTTCGCTTTCTCTTCTTTGCTCAGGTGGTCTAGCTCTTTAACCTTGTCAACTAACTCTTGACCGACTAGAGGTTTTGTTTTCTCTGCTTTACTCATTACTTAATGGCTCAATTTAGAACTGTTTTCAGTTTAACTGATATTTGCCGAAAAAAAAAAGGTTTTTCTTTCCAACGGCTAGTAACAATATATTACAACACCTGGCACAAAAGTTGGCCCATGTCAGAATAAAATCGTGACCTCAGACAACCGAATGCTAAGTAAGCGATTGTGAGGGTTTCCATGGAGGTCATAAGTCACCCCATCCGATTAATAGATTGCCCTAAAGATGAAGTTGACAACCCGGGGTCATTATAGTGTTAAGGCCCTGTTAGATTTAACCTTACAACCCGGCTATGGCCCATCATCTGTGCAGGCGATCGCCACTCGTCAAGATATCTCGGCTGCCTATTTAGAAAAACTCTTAATTCAACTGCGAGAAGCAGGCTTAGTTTATTCGGTTCGAGGGGCACAAGGAGGCTACGGTTTAGCCCATCAACCTGCCCATATTTCTCTGGGGCAAATCCTCGAAGCAGTCGGTGAAAGCTTACCTTCTCTAGCCAATCGTCCTCCCGATAGCAATCAAGTAGAAGACTGGGTAACCTATAGTTTATGGAATCGCCTCCATCAAAAACTTAAAGAATCCCTGTATACTATTTCCCTAGAAGATCTCTACTTCGATGCTCGTAGTTGGCAAGCCTCCCAAGGAGAAGCCAGTAATTTTGTGGTTTAGGGCAAAAACTTATGGTATTCTTCTGGCCCCAGATCGCTTTAGCGATCGCCTCAATTCTGGATTTTGCGATCGGCGATCCTTGGCATTGGCCTCACCCCGTTCAACTCATGGGAAAACTGATCGCTCAGGGCACAGAGTTTATCCTTAAATCTTTCCACTCTCCCCAGAGCCAACGGTGGGCAGGAGTTATCCTAGGGCTTACCGTCATAGGCGTGGCGGTCCTAGTTAGTGATAGAATCATCTGGCTGGCTAACAAGGGTCATCCTCTCCTAGGAATTGGTCTCGAAAGCATACTTTTAGCCAGTTGTTTTGCGGGCAGAAGCTTACACCATGCTGCCCTGGATGTCCTCAATCCTCTACAAGCTGGAGATCTCCCCAGCGCTCGCCAAAAGCTCAGTTTGTATGTAGGTCGAGATACCCAAACCCTCGATGAACCAGAAATTCTTCGGGCCGTCCTAGAAACGATCGCTGAAAATGCCATTGATGGTGTGACAGCGCCCCTCTTTTATGCTATTTTGGGCAGTCTAATTCCCGGTTTGGGAGGACTCCCTCTGGCGATGGGGTATAAGGCTGCCAGTACCTTAGATTCGATGATTGGTTATCGAGAATCTCCTTACTTATATATCGGTTGGTTTAGTGCCAAGCTGGAAGACTTACTAACTTGGCTTCCCTGTCGCTTAACAGTGATTACTCTGGGTCTATTATCCGGTCAATTAAAAAAAGTTTGGGTTCTGTGCAAACGGGATGCAGTCCATGACCCTAGCCCTAATTCTGGCTGGAGTGAATGTGTCTATGCAGCCATTTTAGGAGTGCAATTAGGGGGAGTCAATCGCTACGGCTCAACGATCAAAATCAAACCCCTTTTAGGCGATCGTATCCACCCCATTACCCCCACTTCTATCCGCCAAGCCCTAAGCCTAACTCGCCATTGTTTTCTCATTTGGTTAGGGTTAGGGATTAGCCTGGGATTACTCCTCTAGGATTGGGGATTAGACCTCTCCTGAGCGACCGGGTCGATCGCCCTCGCTTTTTTCCGGTGAATCGACGATAATTAGAAGAGAGCTTCCCCGAAACTTGTCCGAAGTACTCCCTATCTCGGTGCAATTATGGCCACTCAAATTGTTGAAATTCTTGATGCTGACGAAATTCGTCGCACCTTAACTCGGTTAGCCTCCCAAATTATTGAAAAATCAGGGGAATTATCCCAAATCGTGCTATTGGGTATCCATACCCGTGGAGTTCCTTTGGCCCATTTAATTGCTGAACAAATCACGTTGCTCGAACAAACTCCGATTGCGGTGGGAGCATTAGATGTGACATTTTATCGGGATGACTTGGAGCAAATTGGCGTGAGAACGCCGGCAAAAACCGAAATTCCCCTAGATTTATCGGGGAAGACCGTCGTTTTAGTTGATGATGTCATCTATAAAGGACGAACGATTCGAGCTGCTCTGAATGCAGTCAGTGATTATGGAAGACCGGCAGAAATTTGGTTGGTGGTGTTGGTGGATAGGGGCCATCGCGAACTGCCTATTCACCCCGATTTTGCGGGGAAACAGTTGCCCACCTCTAGGGAAGAAAAGGTGAAAGTTTACTTAAAAGAGGTGGATGGCCGGGATGCTGTAGAATTACAGCGCTTCGAGCTGTAATGTCATCAGTTACAGAAACTAAACCCTATAAATTACAGAATCTTCTCCAGACCATAGACCAGAGTTTTCAATTCTAAGACTTTACGAATAGCTAACAGAACGCCAGGCATATAGCAAAGGCGATCGCTGGTATCGTGGCGTAAGGTATATAATTCTCCAGGGGAACCGAATAAGACTTCCTGATGGGCAATTAACCCGGGAAGGCGCACGCTATGGATCCGAATATTCTCATCCGCTAAACCACCCCTCGCTCCCGCTATATTTTCCTTCTCCTTGACCTTGGGAGGATTATAGGATTTACCTAACTCACCTAACAATTGGGCCGTTTTTATCGCTGTTCCACTGGGAGCATCTGCTTTCTGGTCATGATGGAGTTCAATAATCTCTACATGGTCAAAATATTTTGACGCTTGGATGGCCGCCTGTTGTAATAGAACCATACCAATAGAAAAATTCGGAATTACTAAACACCCCGTACTGGCTTTATCGGCAAATTCTGCTAATTCCTGGAGTTGTTGGGGACTCAGACCGGTTGTCCCGACCACAGGACGAATACCATAGGCGATCGCACTGCGCACATTTTCATAGACCGAATCCGGGTGCGTAAAATCTACCATCACCCCCAACTGACTCTCTTGAGTCGCATAGGCTAACATCGACTCCAACTGATTCAGAACAGGGACTTCTAGAGGGCCACATCCAGCTACTTCTCCTACATCCTTGCCATTATGATCCGGATTGAGATCCACCCCCCCAATCAACTTCATATCTTCAGCTTGGGAAACAGCCTTAATGACCTCTCGGCCCATTTTCCCGGCTGCACCATTGACAATTACTGGAATCGGCCCATCGCTCATCATCAACTCCTGAATCATAAAACAAACAAGCACAATTGGCAGATCACCCCTTGGCGTTAAGTCCTCTAGAAAGACACAATAGAACAGTTAGGGGATCAGAGGCTTATCCTATCATGACCCTTGACATTCCAACATAGATCAACTGTCTTCTTCAGATGATCCGGTTCCGTTGACAATCTCCTTGGAGAGAGGATAATAACAATCTTTTATCTTTGACTAAAACTTAAATGGACTTAGAGATCTATGACCCTCAGCCATCATAAAATCTATTATCATAGCTCAATATTAGAACAAATCTCAGTCCTAATCTGAGCGGATGTAACGATACTTCCTCGCCAAGTAAGTTTCTCCATCTAAATCTAATTGCTAAAACTCCAGATGTGACAGGGTGCGACAAGCAGCAAGACGGTTTGCCGCTGATGCCAACCATACCAACCATAAAAACATGATGCACCGTTCCTTACAGGTACCTGTTCATGTCGGACTCAGTCCGAAACACCAGCCGATGAGAGACAAGGATAAAACGAAAGAAGAATTGGTACAGGAATTAGTCAGCCTGCGCCAGCAAGTCATTAACTTGCAACATCAACTGCGGTCAACTCAGTCTGACTGGGAAAGCCGATGGGAAAAAACAGAAGCTGAACTCAAGTCTGAGGTAGAGGCTCGTACGGCAGCGCTCAAGGAGTCTAACGATCAGTTTGTGGCAGAGATTGCTGAACGCTATCAAGCCCTTCATGCCTTGCGCACCGCTAAAGATCAATTAGAAGCCATTTTAGAAGCGGTACCGGGAACGGTTTCTTGGATTAGTCACGATCTGCGCTACCTGGGAGTGAATCGTCATTTAGCAGAGATCTTTAATTTGCCCCCAGAAGAATTTGCTGGCAAACCCTTGGGCTTTTTAGGGAGTAGTGATGGCTTCGATCAATTTGTGCAAGATTTCTTTGCCAGTGATACTCAGGAAGCCTTTCGGGAAGTGGCGATGCGTATTAAAGGAAAGCATCGAATCTTCTTGATTGTGGCCCAAAAATATGATAGGAATAAGGCGGCTTTTACAGTCGGAATTGATATTACCGAACGCAAAGAAGCAGAAGAAGCTCTACGCGAAGCAGAAAATAAGTATCGGAAAATTTTTGAAAATGCAGTAGAGGGCATTTTTCAGACCACTCCCGACGGGCGCTATTTAAGTGCTAATCCAGCTTTAGCTCGAATTTATGGATATGGCTCCCCGGAGGACTTGAAAAGTACGCTTATTGACGTTGAGTCTCAGCTTTATCTCGATCCTCAACGACGACAAGAATTCATTAATTTGCTAGAGCAGTACGATTCTATTGTGGGGTTTGAGTCCCAGATTCGCCGGTTGGATGGCAAATTAACATGGATTTCCGAGAATGGGCGATCGGTTCGGGATAAGGCGGGTAATTTGCTTTATTACGAGGGAACAGTTGAGGATATTACCGAGCGCAAGCAAGCAGAGGAGCAACTCCGACGGCTGAATGAGGAGTTAGAACAGCGGGTTGAGGAGAGAACAGTTGAGTTAAAGCAGGCAGTGGATCAGTTAACCGTGGAGGTGGCAGAACGGGAACGGGTGGAAGCAGCACTGCGGGTGTCTGAGGCAGAATTGCGGGCATTGTTTGCGGCAATGACAGATATTATTACGGTGTTTGATGCTGACGGTCGGTTTATGAAGGTGGTTTCGACTAATTCGGAGACCTTGTTTAGTCCCACAACTGATCGCGTGGGAAAAACGGTTTATGATGTTTTTCCTCCCGAACAAGCAGAGCTTTTTGCCCGGCAAATTCAGGCGGTTGTGGAAACGGGGCAAACCATGAACTTAGAGTATTGTTTGCCCGTTTGTCTGATGCCAGGAATGGTGGAGGAAAATCAGGATTTTCTATCTCAGGATACGCAAAGAAATGAGGTGTGGTTTGCGGCTAGTGTTTCTCCGATGCCAGATAATTGTGTGATTTGGGTGGCTCGGAATATCACGGAACGCAAGCGAGTTGTGGATGCCATGCGGGCGGCAGAAGAAAAATATCGAAGTATTTTTGAGAATGCAGCCGAAGGTATTTTTCAACTGACTCCAGATGGATGCTATTTGAGTGCTAATCCAGCTCTGGCTCGGATGTATGGTTATACATCTCCAGAGGAGTTAATGGAGCACTTGCGAAATGTGGGGACTCATCTTTATGTCGATCCAGGTCGTCGGGAAGAGTTTATGAGGTTGATTGAGCGGGAAAATGGGGTCTCTAATTTTGATTCTCAGGTGTATCGCCAAGATCGCAGTATTATTTGGACTTCTGAGAATGCTAGAGCCGTTCGCGATGAGCAAGGAAATTTATTGTTTTGTGAGGGAACAGTAGAGGATATTACAAAGCGGAAGGAGGCGGAAGCTGCCTTAAGGGCAGAGCAGGAGAAGTCGGAAGATTTGCTCTTAAATATCTTGCCCGGGGCGATCGCCCAACGGCTGAAACAGGAAGAGAAAAATTTGATCGCCGATCGCTTTGATGAGGTGACAATTTTGTTTGCTGATATCGTGGGCTTTACCCGCATGTCTTCAGGAATTTCGGCAACGGAGTTGGTCAATTTGCTCAATGAAATCTTTTCTCAATTTGATAAATTGGCGAAAAAACATCAAGTGGAAAAGATTAAAACGATTGGGGATTCTTATATGGTGGTCAGTGGGATTCCCATGCCCCGTAAGGATCATGCAGAGGCGATCGCCCAAATGGCCTTGGATATGCAACGGGCAATTCCTCGCTTTCGTCAACCGAATGGTCAACCCCTTCAATTGCGAATTGGCATGAGTACAGGTCCTGTGGTGGCTGGGGTAATTGGGATGGCTAAGTTTATTTATGATTTGTGGGGAGATGCGGTGAATGTGGCTTCGCGTATGGAGTCTATGGGCATTCCCGGTAAAATTCAGGTGACTGAAGCGGCCTATGAACGGCTTAAACATCGCTATTCATTTGAAAAGCGAGGTGAAATTGAAGTGAAGGGGAAAGGGATGATGACGACCTATTGGTTGACGGGAACTGAGCTTTGAAAACCTATCCACGCTTGGGATTGGATGTACAATGGCCAGATCTGATGGGTGGATTGGTTAGGGGTTCACAGTCGAGATTAGAATTAGAAGGGGCGATCGCTTCCCATTGGCCCCCTTCCCGTTCTGTTCAAGTCACCCTCTCCGTTAGAACAGCGTTCGATTTGCTCTTGCAAGCACTGGATTTTCCTCCAGGAACCGGGGTGCTCATGAGTGGGGTGAATGTACGCCACATGGTTGAGATTGTTGAATTTCATGGCCTAGTTCCCATTCCTGTCGAGTTAGACTTAGATACCTTAGCTCCTAATTTAGACCATTTCCGCCGCCTCATTTCGCCTCAGACCCGTCTATTTGTGATTGCCCATTTGTTTGGATCAATTATTCCTCTCGCGCCGTATATTGCTCTCTGTCGCCAGCATCAGATTACCTTGGTGGAAGATTGTGCCCAAGCTTTTGCTCAGTCTTATTACTTGGGGGATGAACAAGCAGAAGTGAGTTTATTTAGTTTCGGCCCGATCAAGACTTGTACGGCATTGGGGGGTGGTGTGGCGATGGTTCGTGATTACGATCTAGCCAATAAAATGAGAGAAATTGGCGATCGCTATCCCCTCAAAGGCGATCGCTGGTACAGACAACGCCTGATCAAATATTTGGCGATTAAAGCGATCTGTGACCCTTATCTGTATAATGCTCTGGTGCGATCGATACGGCTTCTAGGTAAAGATGTAGATCGGGCGATCGGATCGAGCGCCAGAGGGTTCAGAGCTGGAGAACTCATCCCCCAACTCAGGCAAAAACCCCCTCAACTGTTATTGCAATTTTTGGCTCATCGGCTGCAAACTTGTCCGAGTTATGGCGATCGTATCACTAGAGCAAAAAGGCTTTTAAGTCAACTCGATAGCTCGATTATCTGGCCTGGATATCGTGCTATTCAACACTCTTTTTGGGTCGTTCCGATTCAAACTTCATCGCCTAAGCTTTGGATGAAAACACTGAGCGATTCTGGCTTTGATGCTACTCAAGGAAATACGAGCTTAATTGCCATTAGGACACCGAAAGGAAACCCATTACCCCACGCTCAAGAACTAATGCAAACCCTACTATATTTACCCATTTCTCCTGCATTACCGGCTAGTGAAGAGCAGCGATTAATTCAACGGATTAACTCCCTTGCAGTACTTTACTCTAGGGAATAGACAATAGCTTGTATTGTTTAGGCTCCAAGGCTTCAAGCTGTACTCCTCCAGAAGAGAGAAGTTCTATAGCAGAGAAAGAGAGTTAGGACATTTTCTATTGCCTATTGCCTCAAACCATAACCTAGCGAAGTTGACACACTCTTTGTAGGCGATCTCCTTCAACCACAAACACATTACACTGCACTTGATCTTGCTCAAGCCGCTCTAGTAGGGCCATTGTTGGCTGATCGGATAAAACGCGATCGGATACCAGAGGATTAAACACGGTAGCCATCAGGGTTGAAAAAGTTAAAAGAACAAAACTCACGTTCATCGGGTCAAATCTCCGTTTGCTGCTTTAGCTAACTGTCTGCTCAATTCATCTGGGATTCCCCGGATACTATCGGCTACCTCTTAGCTGTTATAATCCAATTCTGGAAAAAAAACAAGCGGAAACACGAATAGACTATTCCAGAATTGTAACCGTCTACTCTTAGGCGATCGGGGGGTTAGCTTCGGTATTTTCTTAGAAGCCCCCCAGCTAACGAAGTTCCCGTCCGAAGGGAAACAAGGCTAAAGGAATTAACTTAAAGTGCTGTTGGGCAAAAGGAATCCCAATAATGGTAATAAACAAAAGTGCCCCATGGAGGAGGTGAGAAAGGGCAATTTCCCAACCAAAGCAAACCACCCAAATGATATTCAAGATCATGGGAATTATCCCAGATGCACCGGGACTCACTTCGATCTCTTTACCAAACGGGGTAAAGGTGGCAAAACCAATTTTCATGGTTTGTAAACCGAACGGAATTCCGATAATGGTTATACACATACCCAGACCACCGATAATATAGCCCAATCCAGAGATGAAGCCACCACAAATCAACCAGATCAGGTTACCTAAGAGTGTCATAACTGGTTTATCTCCTGTTGAAAGACTAAATGGGTTGATTGTATCAAACCTAGAGTGCGATATTTAATAATATCAAGAAGGTTTGAGAGGATTAGGGGAGATCGCCCTCTTCTGGGATGCTGATGCCATATTGCTGACATTGCTGGAGCAATTCTTGAATATAGCGATCGCGCAGATTCTGCGGTGCAATAATCTCACAGTTTTTCCCGTAGGGGCGAATATCGCGCATAAACCAGAAGCTACTATAGATTTGCCGTATGACTTGTCGAGTAGGTGGATCGCCTTCAAGGTTGCCCACAAATTGATCGCCGGGTTTGCTGCGGTATCCAAAGGCTAATCCTCCACATAGGCACAGTTCTACGGTGATGTATTCTAAGTCGGGTTGCCATTTTTGATTCACAGAAACTACGGCTGCTTCTTGGATACGTTCTAGCAGCAGACTCCAATTGTGACAGAGTTCTTTGATATCGTAATTTCCTTCAGTTTCTTGGCAACGACAGAGCAGATATTCTCGTTTTTCAATGGGGATAATGCGGGCATAAAGGACAGTGTAGTGAAAGAGGCGATCGGCGGCATCCCGGTAGGAGAGACGGAAGGGTTGTTGACGGTGGATGAAGGTTTCAATTTGTTCTCTCCATGCGGGAATGGGAGCGTTTAGAAAGGCTTCGATTTCTTGTCTGAGAGGGAGTGAGAGTTCGCCGTGATCGCACAATATTTGGGCAATTTCTTTGGCTTCTGGCAGTTTTCCATAATCAACCAGCAAATTTCTCACTCGGTTGAGCAGTTCTATTCTCTCGCGTAACCAGTCGTTATTGGGGGCTATGCGGAGCTGTTGGCGGGCGATCGCCGTAATGAGTTTAGAGATATTCGGCTTTTCTCCCCAAGTCATGCCGAATTCTCCCGCAAGTTCCTCTAAATGGACTTTGTCTCGTTCGGATACGGATAGAGTTATGGATTGACCTTTACGACTCATATTTGTACGGACACTTTATGGGTGCAATTATTGATTTTCTCTATTTTCAGCACTATTATGGGAGATGTAAAGCAGGTACGGACAGAAAAATATGGAAATTAAGGAAACGTTAGGAGAACGTCTCTTGCACCTGATGTCTGACGGCAACTGGCACTCCACCCAGGAACTGGTAGAGAAAATCAGCCATCGCTTCTCAGCCACCATGCACAAGCTCAAGCAACGCGGGTATCAGTTTGACAAGCGCCATATTGAAAAGAGTCAGTACGAGTATCGGTTAATCGAGTAGGAAGGCATCATGAATGAGTATTCCATTACCCTAAAATCCGTTTATTCTTGTCCGGCAACGGAATCCATTGACAAGATTAAACTCCCGAAAAAGTGGCGATTATCTTGGCATCAGTTGGAGACGTGGAGAGCACTACAAGATCCCGATATTGATGTGGTGTTTAATACGGCAATGACGGGAGATGGCAAAAGTTTAGCCGCCTATTTATCGAGTTTGCAAAGTAAAGAATATTGTATCGCGCTTTACCCGACCAATGAATTAGCGCGAGATCAAGAGAAGCAGGTTCAAGACTATATCGCCAAATTCCAACCGCACAACGATCTGCGTGTGGTGCGGTTAAGTGGGGCAGAGTTAGAATTGTATGCTGAACAAGAGGGTTTGAAGAAAGCTGGGGCGATCGCCACCCGCATTACGCAATCTGATATTATTTTAACCAACCCAGATATCTTTCACTATCTCCACCGAGGCGCATATCTCACTCCGAAAGACAGTCCCGATCAATTATGGCAAAGACTCGATAAAAACTTTGACTTATTTATCTTTGATGAATTCCATGTTTTTGCCGCTCCCCAAATTTCCAGCGTTATCAATACTCTACTTTTAATTCGCTGTACCAACCGTCGCAAAAAGTTTTTATTTCTCTCAGCTACACCGAATTCAGAGTTCAAAGAAAAATTAAAAGATGCTGGATTTCGTTGCCATGAAATTAATCCGATTGACGAGCATAAGTATCAATTTCCAGAGACTCCAGAGGAAGCGCAAGCCTTGTCAGAACAAGAGTGGCGTAGAGTTACGGGAGAAATATCGCTGAACTTTATCCCGTTGGAATCATCAGGGAATTCTTCAGAGCAGTGGCTAAAAGACAACAGCGAGTTGATTGTCAAACAATTTCAGGATAAGCCAGGTAGTAAAGGCGCAATTATTCTCAATTCCATTGCCGCAGTCAAGCGACTCACTCCATTTTTTAGTAACTTGCTCTCTCCTTACGGCTTAGAGGTTGGCGAAAATACCGGCTTATCGGGAAAACAAGTAAAAGCTCAGTCTCTCTCGGCGGATCTGGTAATAGGAACCAGCACTATTGATGTAGGGGTTGACTTTAAGATTAACTTCTTGTTGTTTGAAGCGGCAGATGCCGGTAATTTTATTCAGCGCTTAGGACGATTGGGACGACATGAAAGTTACGATCGCGATGGAGAAGATATCCAATTTGATGGCTTTACGGCTTATGCTTTGGTTCCCCAGTTTTTGGTTGAACGACTGTTTAGTGGAGAAACTGCACCATTAGAACCAGGACAACGTTGCGATCGCCCCTTTTTCCACCAGCAGATTACTGAAAACTATCGCCAAATCAACGACTTTCGCGGTTACTATTCCCGGTGGGGTGCGGTGCAGTCGATGGTTTTGTGCAGCCAGTTGAAGCATCATAAGACGATTAAAGCCGTTTACAAAGAGAGTGCGGAAGCCTTTGAATCGATATCAGAACAGATTTTCAAGACTCGTCTAGTCAAGTTATATGGTTTAAGTAAAAAATGGGGAAGAGAATGGCAAGAGCTATCGGGAAATAAGACAGGAAATCCAATTTTAGAAGATGCGGCAAGTTTCCGGGGTTCGAGTAGCTTGCAATACGGTTTATACGATCTGACGGAAACCCATGAGGCGGATCGGTTCAAAACCTATGAGTTACCGGGGATTTTGGGAAATTTGGATGTGGAAGTGATGACGGAGAAGGCGTTTATGTATTCACTTCGGGAAACTAGCGATCGCCTGAATACCGTAATTCCCAAAGGACAATTTCAGTATTGCTTGGGATTTATGAAACTGCACGCTTATCGCGAAGAGCGCCTCAACTGGCGGTTTATTTATCCCGCAGAGCTGCAACCGGTGGCAGATGCATGGAAGGTTCAGGTATTGGTGGGGTTGGAAGTTTGGCAACCCGAAAATCCTTGGATCGATGGCATTAATAAGCGTCTGAAGCGTCAGGGGTTGGTGAGCTATGTGTTGCGGTTTCCAGTTGGTGAAGTGCGATCGCGCCTGCGTTTACCGATGCATTTCCAGATTTACCCCATCAGCGATGCCAACAGTCTGCTCGATCCTACCGCACCCTATTCTATTGCCTTCGGACAATCGGCACTACTGATAGATACTCTCGCGTACACCTTAAAGAGCAAAGGAGATGAAGAATGGATAGTTTAGAGTTGTCATCCCTCATAGGGATTATAGCTACTTGGAAGAGTAGGGGAGGGAGACGAGCGCCAGCACGTAGACAAGGCATTGTTTCAATCCCTAATAGGTATTTATACTTAATTTTTTTCCCTCCTAGAGTAGATCTTAGGGGACAAGCAGATGCAATTGCAAGAGGTTCCCCAAAAAAATGGTTAATGCATTGTCAAACGTGATAGACACTTGTCCAAAAAACATCTATACTCAAGATGTAGGCTGAAGAAATTCGACCAATCTATGGGAAACGAACGCGAACAGGTAGATAAAGCTGCAATCCTCGCTCTCCTGAGATGGGTGTTAGTCTGGCACAAATACTGCAAATCCTTTCGAGATGGAAGGTTTGCAGAAAGAGGTCGATTCCAATTCAATCTCTCAGGACAACAGCTTGGTACGCTCCCTCTTTTTTAGAGGGCAAACCTTCTAAGTTAGTTACCTCATACCAAGGGTTGAACTTCTTCACCTATAGACCTCACTATGGAGCATCTTCACATGAAGAAAGCACAAGAGTCTGAACAACCTCGATTATTTATTCCTTATTGTCGGCAGCCATTCTTAGAATACAAGAAGAAGACTCGCGGAAAAAATAGGGAAGGATTCAAACTGATTGAAGAAGCTGTGAGTTTGTTTGAAGTGCAACTTCAGAGAAATGAAATCCAGTCTCCGGAAGTTCGAGCGGCAATTCATGAGTTTTTTCAGTTTGTTCAAGGTAAGTAGGCTTACTCTAAGAAGGGATAAAATCACCCTAATTTAGATAGCGCAGAATACTTGCCAACTCAAAGGTTCATTTGTGGATAGATTCTTAGCTTTATTGGCTGAGGATCTGTCCCAACATGGAAAAATATTGAAATTTAATTTTAGTAGAGATTAAGATATGGATGCAGAAATACAAAATTCTCTCCAAAGTCTTCATGAAAGTTCCCAACAAATACTAGCTAAAATGCCCTATCTCAAAATGCTGGTTTTGTTTGGTTCTCGCGCCAGGGGAGATAACCACGAAAATAGTGATTGGGATTTTGCCGTACTCTACGATGAAGAACTCAGAGAACCCATCCTAAAACAAAATGCCTGGAGATGGTTAGAAGCCTTTCACATTCTCGGAGAAATCTTTGGATTGAACGACGATAATATGGATATTGTCGAACTCAATCGCTGTTCTCCCTTAATTGCTCATTATGTGGCACGAGATGGAAAAGTCATTTATGAGCAAACCCCAGGAGAGTTTGAAAAATTCCAGCACAATAATCTTATGAGTGATACAGAATTCAAACAAATGCGTCGCGATCTTAGGCAAAAACTCGAACGTTCTTTACAGAGGAAAGGCGTATGACTGAAGATGTAGAAGAGGGATACAACTCAGGGGAAGAAGCAGTCAGTTTAGAAAGAACAAATCACGAAATTGCCTCGCCACCATCGGAACTGCTGACGCTGAAGCTACTCAAACAAGCCATTACAGCAGAAAATCCAGGCGATCGCATCATGGCTGATTTTGCGGAGTACGTGCTTCCCTATTTACTCAAATATACGATTGGAGTTACAGCTAAAGGTGGGAAATATTTCGATCGCCTAGATGAAGAGCGCGAAGAAGGATACAATCGCCGCAATGCTGCCGATCAATCCTTAAACACCCATCTCCTCAATGGCTTATTTCCAGCCAACTTAGTAGAACGAGAACTGCAAAAACTGAATACCACCGTGCGCCGGGAAATTGATGAGCCAGAGCGCCGCTTGCTGATTGCCGGGTTTATTCTCCATGACTTTGAGAAATTTGCCGACATGCCGGAAGATTGCCGGAATCTGCAAAAGGAAGAACATCGGCAAATCATTGCCCAGAAAATTGTCCAATTGGGATTAGATCAGTTTTTAGATCCTGAAAATCCCCAGGGTTATCAAGACTATATTGATGATTTACTTTGTGTTGCCTATAATGCTCAGAGAAGATGGGGAACGAACTGGAATTTTTCCGAATTTGGGCTTAATCCGAGTTTACGCGATCGCACTCTCATTTGCCTAGCCGAACTTGCCTGTTTAGCCGACTCCCTTTCCTCCATTATCAAACATCCCCAAGATGCAGAAACTTCGCGCCTGCAACAACTCATTCACAGCCTCAGCGACGGAGAACTAAAGTTTACTTATCACAGCATTGCCGAAAATCGAGGCGTGCTAACCAATGTCGTCAATAACGCCTTAATGGAAGCTCATACTTCTCTAAATGCCCCCTCTCCCACGGAAGAGGGGGTTGGGGGAGAGGGTAACTATTACAAACCCTTACTCTATCTTCCCACAGGAGTAATTTACCTCGCTCGTCGCCATGCTCCCCCCATTTCCAGAGTAGACATACCCAACCGGGTGGTGGAAAAAATCAAAGCCTTATGTCGAAATCAATTAGTCCTGCGACAAACGGGATTTAGTCGCGATGGCAAAGGAATGAAATATGCCGATTATTACGAACAGTTTTTCGATATCGTGGGCTTAATGCAAGTGGCATTAAAGGCAACCTTGCGAATTTTACACGATAAAAAGCCTTCCGTTGCCAAAAGCCGCAGCGAGAACCTAGTTAAGTTTCAGGATAAACAGGTACTCTCAGCCGACTATGACTTTAGCTTCAGCGATGATATCAGATGCGATCGCCTCGCGGAATTCGGAGATGCGCTCACCCGCAAGATTTGGGGAGAGCAAGTCCACAAAATTGAAGCCGCTCGCAAAAAAGAGAAGACATTACCCCCATTACCGGATCTCGATTTAGTCCATGAAGTCGCCAAATTTTGGCAACTCGAACAATACTTACCCCAAATTCGGGAAATTCAGCGCATTAACGAGAGC
Source organism: Roseofilum sp. Guam (assembly GCF_017746735.1). NCBI lineage: Bacteria > Bacillati > Cyanobacteriota > Cyanophyceae > Desertifilales > Desertifilaceae > Roseofilum > Roseofilum sp. Guam. The sequence continues at coordinate 18,180 of NZ_JAGHZN010000012.1, forward strand.
TTAAAAGCCTTAAAACTCAAAGGCAATACTGGAGGTGTTCCCTACGAATGGTACTTTCTCGCAGCCAAATATCTTCAACATCATCCCGGTATTGAAGACGTGCGCGAAACCTGTGAAACGCTGATTTCCCATATCGCCAAACTGATTAATCCGATTTTAGAGCAATATTCCTTAGCCGATGGTTGGGAAGATGTGCAGTTATGGGTAGAACAAGTGGTGATGTTACCCGATAATCAACCCCAGGAATTGGCACAAGCTGACATCTTTTTCAAAGAGTTAGAGCATTACCAACTGGCGAAAAAACCAGGACGAGGAAAACAGCTCATTTGCTCCATTTCCCATTCCCCCTATAGCGTCAGCGAACAAATGGAATCAGCCGTTTTATTTACCCCTCAAGTCTACACCAATAAACAGATGTTAGGCGGCTCCAATGCCAAGCGCAATATCTCCAGTATTTCGGGCACAGAGATGATGCTACGGCAAATTTTGATGAATCAAACCCAAGCCGTTGGCAAACGCTTTGAGGAGGGCAAATATCGCTATCTCTACTTCTATCCCACCTACTACTTCACCCCAGAAACCAACAAATTTCTACACCAAGCTTACCGCAATATTGCCCAAACCCGATTTAATACGAGTCTGCGTAACCATTTTATCAGCAATGACTTACAAGCCGACTTTAGCCAGGACAACTATCAAAGCGCCGATGTTTTTCTCATGGAAGAAGATTTAGCAACCAAAAAAGCCTTACCCGAAAACGATCCGAACCGCAAATTTGACCGCACCTTCAAGCTCTCCTATCCCGAAAATCAACCCCTCACGTTCTACTTTATGGCACTCCCTCCAGGGCGAGATCCAACCGATACCGAATCCTGGGTAATGCCGACTTGGTTAGCCTTCGCGTTTCCCCTAATTTTAGATGTGAAAACCGTTGTTTCTGAATCTCCCATTCCCCCATTCAAAGATGGTGCAGAATTCGAGCAAACCGTTTTCCTCGATAGCGCCCCCCAAGCCTTCCAATCATTAGTACAAGCTGATTATTTCCGCCTCGACTATATCCTCGAAGGCTGGAAAGAAAAGCACGGCACAAAACTTTATCCTGCACCCCTGAAAGTCCTCACTGCTGCCTATGCCATTCACCTCGATGTTAACGCCAAACAAGGCAAAGGAAAATATGATGCCAACTGGGGCAAACTCTCGGAACTGGCACGAGATTTGCAAACCAGTCCTCTGACAGTTTTTAGTTCCCTCAATACCTGGATACGCGGTCAAAGTATAGAGAATATTTCTATGAAAAGAGTCCGTCTCTATGCCTATGCCTTTTATCCCTGTTTCGATCCGTATTGTAGTTATGAAAATCAGGAGTTGATCGTGTCTGAAGAATCCCCCTTAAATCACCCCAAAAAACTGACCGAACTCTATCGCCAATTTTATCGCGCCAATAAGCGATACAATCCCAAAGCCAATGCGGTTTTGAAACCCATTGATATTGCCTCGGAAACCATACTCAAAGCTGAATCTGCCGTCTTTCAAGGAGAAACCTTAGTTTTTGTTGTCGCGGCTGAGATTTATAAACTTATGGATCGGGTGCATAATTCTACGGCTGAAGGACGTTGGGTATTCAAAAATAGAGAAGAAGAACGCCAGAAAATATTAGAGTTTTCTGAATATTTTGTCGTCGAAGTTTTCGATAAATACTTTAGCGGTGATCGCGCTCTTTTGTCAGGACAACCAATTAACTTAATTCGAGATACTTGCGAATTTCTCTATCGCCTCGCAGATGACAAAGAAAACCAACAATATGAACAAAACAAAGAATCCTCGTAGGGGCGGGTTCTGATATCAACTTTGAGATCCAGCAGAAAATTTTCTAAACTCGCCCAAACACACCCATTTTCACATTTATTAGGAGACCAAAACTATGTCATTTTTAACTACTGTCGATGCCAAATTTTTCCATGATGCTATTCCTTATAAACCCATGGGAAAATATGCTCACTTCCTCACCATCCGTGTCACCGAATCCTATCCTCTCTTTCAAACGGATGGCGAGTTAAATAAATCACGAGTTCGTGCCGGAATCCAAGATCAAACCCCCATTAGTCGCCTTGCCATGTTCAAGCGCAAACAATCTACACCAGAGCGTCTCGTTGGTCGGGAACTCCTGCGAAACTACGGATTGATGACGGCTGAAGAGTGCGAGTACAATGTAAAATTTGCTATGGACAATCCCGACTGTATTATCTACGGATTTGCGATCGGTGATTCCGGTTCAGAAAAATCAAAAGTCGTCGTTGATACAGCGTTTTCCATTACCGATTTTACTAAATCTCATCAATCCTTTACCCTAAATGCACCCTATGAAAATGGAACTATGGCTTCTAAGGGAGAAGGTGACAGCAAACCTGGAGAAGTCACTAGTCGGATTAACCGACAAGATCATATTAAACCCCAGGTTTTTTTTCCCAGCATTGTCACCCTAAAAGATCCCACAGAAGCAGGGTTTATCTATGTCTTCAACAACATTTTACGCACCCGCCACTATGGAGCGCAAACCACTCGCACTGGACGGGTTAGGAATCACTTTATTGGTGTAATCTTTTCTGATGGAGAAATCACCAGTAACTTGCGGTGGACTCAATCCATTTATGACTTTTTGAAACAAGGAGAAAAATTGAAACAAGGAGACAAGCAAGAAGAATTTAACCCATTAAATGAGGATGATGTGATCGAAGCAGCTCAAGAAACCATGTCTACTTTAATGTCAGATGAATATCTTATTCATCACGATTATATTGGTGATCGCTTTGTTCCTTTGTTAACTGAAGTCAAAGAGATTATCGGCAATGAAGACAAGCTGAAAGAGTTGTTGGAAACCGCAAATCGGGAAGCTAAAGACTATGCTTCAAAATACATTAAAGGTAAGAAAGCTGCTGCTGCAAAATCCTAACAATCATGGCTTTTATTTATCACCTGCAACTGGAACTTCACGACAGTCTCTATTTTGCTACTCGTGAAATCGGCAGACTGTATGAAACTGAACCCATTATTCACAATTATGCCCTCTGTTATGCTCTGGGACTGGTGGATAATCCTCAATATGCAACTACGGTTAATGAAACCGAGTCTTATCGCTACTTTTGCCGTCATCAAGTCCCCCAGTATCAGGAACATCTTACCCCTTTGAATCAACAGGGAATTTATGTGACTCCTGCTAAGGCTGTGTATTATCAAACTGTCCTCACGACTTGGAAATATGCTAATAACAACTACCATGTAGAGATGGAAAAAACAGCGAAAAACTGGCCCAGTTTTGGACGCAATAAGGAGGTTGCGCCAGAGAGCAAGTTTGAATGCTTCGTGATTAGTTCCAAAAAGATTAGTTTTCCCAAATGGGTGCGTTTGGGAAAATGGTTGAGTAAGGCAGAAGTCACCTGCAATTTTTGCCAAGAGGTCAAAGTGTCTCCTTCTGAACAAGAGTTTTTTTATCGTGATGCTCTCAATCCTTTGGATGTGATGTTTTCCCACCAAGTTATCAGCTATGATGTGATTAACATGCCTCCAGTGAGTTTGATCCGCAATGTTCATTTACGCGGTTCTTATTATCAGATTGAAATCCAGGATGAATCTCGTAAGTTTAGGCTTAAGCTTCCTGCTGGTATGGCATACCAATTTGCACCATAAGACGGATATAGCGCTTCGCGCGGTAATGGGTAATGGGTAATGGGTAATAGGAAAACCGTTTTTCACGCTATAGTGCCCATTTTGAATGATGAAAGAGGGAAATATGACAATCTTAAAAGATGACCAAACCTACACTTTTAGCCAGATCGTTGACCTAAACATTGATCCCCAAGATTTGGCGGAAGAATTTGGTTATTCCTTAGAGCGATCGCCTCTACATCTCCCCCAATACCCAGGAGATATGTATCTACTCGAACAAACGCGATCGCGCATTCAACAGAGCTTGCCCCACATCAGCTTAACCACGGAAACCTCCCGTCGGCAAGTCCTGGTTGCTCCAGTTATTTTAGATTTAGTTCAGTACACTAAGTCTTGCCTACGGATTGAATACCCTTTAAGGGTTAAGCCACTGCAAGGGATTCTAGATTATTTGCTCAGAACCGAAAGTCACTTATTAGTCCTAGAAGCCAAAAAAGAAGATTTAAACCGTGGCTTTACGCAACTAATGGCTAAAATGATTGCTCTCGATCGCTGGGAAAAGACACCCAACCAGCCGATCTTGATTGGTGCGGTTACAACGGGCTTCATCTGGAAATTTGGGCGCTTAGATCGGGAACAAAAACACTTCCAGGAAGGGTTAGACAGTTATCGAGTTTTGGAAGATATAGAACCGCTCTTACGCATTCTTATTCGTACTCTTATCCCCTAATTTTACTATGTCTTACAGTAACTTCACTACCCTGGAAAGCGTGCAAACCCATCTCGATCTGCAACTGGAAGAAGATCGCAACCTGTTTACCGAAATTCCAGAAATTACGCCCTCTGACTATCTCCAGCAAACTCTAGATGAATACTTACCCTTAGCGACGGCGATAAACACCGAAAAAGCACGATCGGAATTCTTAATTGCGCCCATTTTAGCCGAAGTTCGTCGCCAAATTCAGGCTCAAATTAGTCTATTTTCGGGGACGGAATTCGATGTTGATGGAGAACGGGAACTCCCTAGCTACTGCGACTACATCCTCAGTTGCTCCCCCGAACAATATTTTATCCGCACTCCCATTATTACCATTGTCGAAGCCAAAAACGAAAACATCAAAGGTGGACTCGGACAATGTATCGCTACTATGGTTGCTGCTCAACTGTTTAACCAACGGCAAAATCAAGCTTTACCCGCTATTTATGGCGCTGTCTCCACCGGAACCGTTTGGAAATTCTTGACGCTCAAAAATAACCTCGCTTCTATTGATCGCCAAGAATACTACATCAACCAGATCGACAAAATCCTCGGCATCCTCCTCCATCCCATCCAAACCTACCTCAGCACCCAACATCCCTAATTTTGAATATTGACATGCCCTACAGCCTTGTTCTCAACCTTGTTCCCCTCTCCCCCATTCCCCTCGGATACCTGAGCGGACGGCATTTACACGCTCTTTTCCTCAACCTCGTTAGCTCCGTCGATCGCACCCTGGGCGATCGCCTGCACGACTCCCAAGCAGACAAAGCCTTCACCCTCTCCCCCCTGCAAACCCGTCGCCACTTCAAAACCCTATCCTACGAACATCAGCAAGCTATCCCTGCTCAAACCGCCTGCTGGTGGCGGATCTCCCTGCTGGATGACGCGCTCTTCGGAGAACTCACTCAACTGTGGCTCCATCTCAACCGGGATAAACCTTGGCATTTAGGCCCTGCGGATCTGACAATTACCAGTATCCTCGCCACTCCCCAGTCTACCCATCCCTGGGCGAACTCCTGTCCCTACGCCCAACTCTATGACGAAGCTTCAGAGAGCGACAATACCTTTCGCTTCTGTATTGCCACCCCCATGGCTTTCCGCCAAGGCAAATATGATACCGCACTGCCCAGTGGCGATCGCCTCTTCGCCAGTCTGCGCCAACGGTGGAACAAATATAGCGGTATTGACATGCCCGAACTGGTTCTAGATACCGTATTTCCTAGTTTTTTCCATATCGAAACGGCGATCGTTGCCGATAAACGCAGTAAATTTATCGGCTCTATTGGCGAAATTACCTTCCGACTTCTCGGCGATGCCACCCCTACCACTCTCAAACACCTTAACGCTCTCGCGAACTATGCCCTTTACTGTGGAATTGGACGCAAAACTACCATGGGAATGGGCATGGCAAGACGGATCGCTAGGGTGGGGGGATAGGGGGATAGGGCGATCTCCAATTAATAATTACCAATTACCATGAACACTGAAATTCCCATATCTTCGCTCAATCAATATGCCTATTGTCCCCATCGCTGTTGGCGCATGTTTTGTACGGGAGAATTTGAAGATAATGCCTACACCATTGAAGGGACAACCATTCACGATCGCGTTCACACCCTCAGTCAAGAGATGCGCGATGACACTTGGCAAGTTCGATCCATTTGGCTCAAATCAGAACAGTATAACCTGATTGGCAAATCTGATTTAATTGAAGCCCAAAATGGACAACTCTACCCCGTCGAGTATAAGCGAGGGAAAGTTGGAGACCATGAAAACGATGCCCTCCAAGTCTGCGCTCAAGCACTCTGTCTCGAAGAAATGACTGGCACTGCGGTTACCCAAGGCTTTGTCTATTATGCCCAATCTCACCAACGGCATCCTGTGAAGATTGATGATACTTTGCGGCAAGGGGCGATCGCCGCCATCCAAGCCATCCAAAACCTCTTTTCAGGAGACCATATACCCCAACCCAAATACAGCCCCAGATGCCGTGGATGTAGCCTGTATAGTGCCTGTTTGCCCCAAGCCACCAAAAAACTCAAAACCTATCAAGAAGTCAGGTAATAGGCAATAGGCAATAGGGGGAAAAGGCAATAGAAAATCCACATCTCTCCGCGTCCCCCTATCTCTCCATCCCCCTATCTCATCTCAAACCACAAACAGTAAAAAGGAGAAACTACAATGGGAACCCTTTATGTCACCCAAGAAAACGCCTTCATCGGAAAAGTAGATGAACGCATTCACGTCAAAGTTGAAAAACAAAAAATTGCCGACGTTCCTCTGATTAAAGTTGACGGAGTAGTGGCTTTTGGAGCCGTCAACTTTTCCCCTGCCTTAGCTGAAGAACTGCTCAACCGTCGCATTCCCTTTACCTTGCTCTCCCCCACTGGAAAATATCGCGGCTGTTTAGAACCAGAACTGAGAAAAAACATCTTTCTGCGCCAACATCAATGGGCGGCTGATGGCAACACTCCCCAAGCCATTCACTTGGTGCAAGCCTTTGTGCGGGGAAAACTGAAAAACTACCGCACCACCTTACAGCGTAGAGGACGACGGGCGGACATTGATCTGAGCGAAGAGATTGAACAGTTGAAAGGTATTATAGGGGCGATTCCTTCGGAAAGCTTCGCTAACGCCACCACCGACAGCATCAACTCCCTACGCGGACTCGAAGGAGCTGGGAGTGCCTCCTACTTCCGGTGCTTCAAACAACTCATCCAAAACCCAGACTTCACCTTCACCACCCGCAACCGCCGTCCTCCCACCGATCCCGTCAACTCCTTACTCAGCCTCGGTTACGCCCTCCTGCGCCATGACATCCAAAGCGCCGTCAACATCGTCGGCTTCGATCCCTATCTCGGCTATCTCCATGTTAAACACTATGGTCGTCCTGCTCTAGCCCTAGACTTGATGGAAGAATTTCGCCCTTTAGTTGTCGATAGTATGGTTCTCGAAGCCATCAACCGTCAAGTTTTCAGCCCCAGCGACTTCACCCAACAACCCATCAGCAACGAAACCGCCCTCACCCGCGAAGCCCTGAAAACCTTCCTCAGCCTGTATAAAGACAAAAAACAATCCTCCTTCAAGCACCCTGTCATGAAAACCAAATGCACCTACCAAGAAGCCTTTGAAATTCAAGCCCGTCTCCTGGGCAAATACCTCATGGGCGAAACCGAACAATACCCTCCCCTAGTCCTGCAATAACCCCACCCATGTTCATCGTCATCAGCTACGATATCCCCGAAGACAAACGGCGCACCCGCATCCACAAAATCCTCAAATCCTACGGACAATGGATGCAATATTCGGTCTTCGAGTGCAATCTCAATGCAACTCAGTACGCCAAACTGCGCCAGCGACTGAGCAAAGTCATTAAGCCTGACACCGATAGCATTCGGTTCTATTTCCTCTGTGGTTGTTGCCAAGGTAAAGTAGAACGCATCGGCGGCGAACAACCCCGCGACGACTCCATCTTTTTCGCCTAAAATCCGACGCTAGGGGGGTGTGGAAATCGCCCTTGAGTTCAAAATCGCTGTATCGCTTACCCAGTTTGCCTTACAGCGTTTTTTTGGTTTCAAGGTAGCGTCGGACTAGACAGGGCAAGGGTTTCAGCGATTTCGACTTGCTTTTTACTCTCCAGTGAGCTACCATTAGAGGTGTGCGTCGGAAATGTACCTTGAAAACCAAATATCATAAGGGTCTCAGGAGCCAGCAGTTGAAACCAACATAAATCCCTATGAGGGATTGAAACATATCCATAGCAGCCACACAGATGGCCGCCGCACCCGGAAGTTGAAACCAACATAAATCCCTATGAGGGATTGAAACTTCACGATGAAGACGACGAAGCGGTTTCAGCTCAGTTGAAACCAACATAAATCCCTATGAGGGATTGAAACTTATGGGCAAAGTGGCACGGCAAAGCACCAACCGGCTATGCCGTTGAAACCAACATAAATCCCTATGAGGGATTGAAACACCAATGCCTGAGTTACTGCTTCAATAAGTGGATCTTGTTGAAACCAACATAAATCCCTATGAGGGATTGAAACAACCTATTTCCCCTCTTGCAGGCGATCGCCCATCCTCTTGCTAGTTGAAACCAACATAAATCCCTATGAGGGATTGAAACGAATTAGAGGGTGCGATAAAGATTTCTGAGGTTTCTTCAGTTGAAACCAACATAAATCCCTATGAGGGATTGAAACATCAACTCATTGAACTCGATGAATATCCAGAACCATTCATCAGTTGAAACCAACATAAATCCCTATGAGGGATTGAAACGCCTTGTAGTAGCTCAATCTATCGCTAGGGGATAGTTGAAACCAACATAAATCCCTATGAGGGATTGAAACCCGGAAAATCCACACAGGCCGAGCTTCTATCATGTTGAAACCAACATAAATCCCTATGAGGGATTGAAACTTTTCTCTCTCTCGACGACGATCGCGATATCAATCCTGGTTGAAACCAACATAAATCCCTATGAGGGATTGAAACGCCTTATCAAGCATGAAGTTACGTCGTCGGCAGAGTTGAAACCAACATAAATCCCTATGAGGGATTGAAACATGAAATTCGGATTTTGGGACATACCTTTCATCGAGTTGAAACCAACATAAATCCCTATGAGGGATTGAAACTGCTGCAAGATGACTGCAAATGATGCTTCCTGCAGTTGAAACCAACATAAATCCCTATGAGGGATTGAAACAAGGGCGATAAGCTAAGAACAGGGTGAGGAAGCATGGTTGAAACCAACATAAATCCCTATGAGGGATTGAAACCTTTAATTTCAGCTTCTTGGCATTCTTCAATGCCTTGGACAAAGTTGAAACCAACATAAATCCCTATGAGGGATTGAAACTTAGAGCAAGAGTACAGAGAGAGTAAATTCACTTTAGTTGAAACCAACATAAATCCCTATGAGGGATTGAAACACGCCAACCGACAACAGTTGGATCCCGCAAAACTTCACAAGTTGAAACCAACATAAATCCCTATGAGGGATTGAAACCCCGACGAATGGGACAATCTAGCTCTTTCAGATGAGTTGAAACCAACATAAATCCCTATGAGGGATTGAAACAATGAGCATTTTGAAACCTCATCTAATTTTTGGAAAATTGTTGAAACCAACATAAATCCCTATGAGGGATTGAAACATTGGAAAATTTAATCCAAGAGCCAGAGGGAAAAGAGTTGAAACCAACATAAATCCCTATGAGGGATTGAAACTCGGAAGCACGAAAATCAAGTACCCCACCAGATGTTGAAACCAACATAAATCCCTATGAGGGATTGAAACTTAGATAAATGTTCCATAATAATCACCGCAAAAAATTAGAGTTGAAACCAACATAAATCCCTATGAGGGATTGAAACCGGCAGAGCACGAAGCAACGCCACTCGCCTATCGTTGAAACCAACATAAATCCCTATGAGGGATTGAAACTAAAAATACATACATCTCATCAGTAAATCGGGTGAATGGTTGAAACCAACATAAATCCCTATGAGGGATTGAAACTGATGACATCCATACCTGAAAAAGTTTTTCTAGCTCTTCAGTTGAAACCAACATAAATCCCTATGAGGGATTGAAACTCAAATTGATCAGGAGAAAGCTTAACCTCAACACGAGTTGAAACCAACATAAATCCCTATGAGGGATTGAAACACACCGGAGATCAGGAAAAATCGATCGCAATTTCTGTTGAAACCAACATAAATCCCTATGAGGGATTGAAACGAGAGGTACAGGAGAAAATGCAGCGCTACCCTAGTTGAAACCAACATAAATCCCTATGAGGGATTGAAACATAACATTTGATAGATGAATCCAATTTATGACGAGAAAGTTGAAACCAACATAAATCCCTATGAGGGATTGAAACTAAATACTTGGTTAAACTTACGCGCATTGAGCGACGCGCGTTGAAACCAACATAAATCCCTATGAGGGATTGAAACTTTAGTCCCCTGAATTCCAAAATAATCGACTAAAACATCTTGTTGAAACCAACATAAATCCCTATGAGGGATTGAAACATGGCCCTAAATAGGGTCATTTTTTCATTTAAAATGTTGAAACCAACATAAATCCCTATGAGGGATTGAAACAGAAGTAAAACCGAGATTACGCTTATCAGGAGTGGTTGAAACCAACATAAATCCCTATGAGGGATTGAAACCAATGAATCTTATTATTCCCCACTACCCGAATCACACCCAAGTTGAAACCAACATAAATCCCTATGAGGGATTGAAACAAGTTGAGACTGAAGAGATTTAATATCAAGATAGCTAATGGAGTTGAAACCAACATAAATCCCTATGAGGGATTGAAACCCCTCGAACTGGCTGATTTTCGGAGGTGGGAATCGTTGAAACCAACATAAATCCCTATGAGGGATTGAAACCTTCAATTTTTCTCATAAAAAAGCTCCATTATATAAAATAAAGTTGAAACCAACATAAATCCCTATGAGGGATTGAAACGAGCATTGGTCGATCGCCAACAATGGGCAGCTCCGCAAGTTGAAACCAACATAAATCCCTATGAGGGATTGAAACGGTCTGACGAGCCATGTACAACTCTGATGCAACTGTTGAAACCAACATAAATCCCTATGAGGGATTGAAACCCTTTTTTTGGGTACATTTGTGCCGGATTGATGGTTGAAACCAACATAAATCCCTATGAGGGATTGAAACCAAATTAGCTGTAAAGGAATGTAACAAATCGCTCAAGTTGAAACCAACATAAATCCCTATGAGGGATTGAAACCTAACATCTGGTTCGCTACCACATCCTCACACAAGTTGAAACCAACATAAATCCCTATGAGGGATTGAAACATGTCAATGCAACTTCTAAAATATATACTAGATTCGTTGAAACCAACATAAATCCCTATGAGGGATTGAAACGGATGCCAGCGAACTCACAATATTTGCGATGCCAATAGGGTTGAAACCAACATAAATCCCTATGAGGGATTAAAACAGGAAATGAAGCTTAAATCCACCAGAAACCGGCAAAGTTGAAACCAACATAAATCCCTATGAGGGATTGAAACTGGGTTCCCATCAATAATTGGCAGCAAGTCTCCGTGGCTCCAGTTGAAACCAACATAAATCCCTATAAGGGAAAATTTTTCCAGCTCCGCTACACTTTTAATACACCTGCCATAAAAACCTTACTTTTTTTTTGCTATTTCACTACCTATGATATCTTCATTTTCTTGATGAAGCCCCGCTTCATCAAGAAATAGTATTAGAGTCTAAGGCTTCAAGGTTTATTCCATAGAAGAGAAAAGTGCTACAACCCACTCATTGACTGCGACAACAGCACAAATCGCCGTAAGTTGATGGTAAGTGGAGATAAAACTCACTGCCTTCATTTAAGGTTGAATCATAATCCAAAATACCTTGATGTTTATTGACCACAATTTGATAACTGGTTGCCAAGCCTAACCCTGTCCCTTTACCTACTACTTTAGTGGTAAAAAATGGGTCAAAAATTCGTTCTCTAATCTGATCCGGAATCCCCACTCCATTATCTTTGATTGTCACTTTAATTTCCCCGGAGTTGAGGACTTCAGTTCTAATCTCAATTTTCGGTTGTTCTACATTTTTATCGGACCATTTCCCTTGTTGCACAGCTTCTTCAATAGCATCAATCGAATTGTTCAAAAGATTGAGGAAAACTTGATTGAGAAGCCCAGGATAACACTCAATCGAAGGCCACTCTCTATAGTCTCGAATCACCAAAATTCTTTCATCATTTACTTTTAGATTTAAACGGTTCACTAGAATACTCAATGTAAGATCTAAATGCTCATTCAGATTGACCAATTTACGACCTTCTTCATCTAAACTGGAAAAGGTGCGTAACCCCTTCACTAACTGTCGGACTCGCTCAGTACCTGATTTCATCGAATTCAACAACTTGTGCAAATCTGACTCTAAAAAATCCCAATCTATTTCCTCTAGCTTTTGAGTGATTTCTTCAGGAGGATTAGGCATATAATCTTGATAAGTTTTAACCAATTCTGTTAGATCATTAAAATATTGATGGGCGTAAATCAAATTTCCATGGATGAAGTTTACGGGATTATTGAATTCATGGGCAACTCCAGCGACCAACTGTCCCAAAGAAGACATTTTCTCGGTTTGAACTAATTGTGCTTGAGTCCATTGTAATTCAGCTAAAGTCATGCTTAATTCATGGGCATTTTTATCAGATTTTTCTTTGGCTTGACGCAGATAATTTTGTTCCCAGTTTTGCGCTCGCCAGACAACGAATAGCATTAACAGGACAACAGTAACTATCATGAAAGCCAGAATATGTAAAGGTCGTAAATCTTGGTCAATATTTTGGTGGGGGATAACTAAAGCAATAGAAAAATTGGCTTCTTCTAGGGGCACATAGGCAAGATAGTATTTCCGATCCAGCCAATTGACTAAATTAATTCCCTGATTCCCGTTAACCATTTGTTGCGCTAAGATCCTTAATAGTGGATCTTTATTTTTGAGTAATGAGGTAGGTTCATTGCTTTCAAATCCAAAGATGTCCAGATCGCGAGGAACAATAGGAACCCCCTGAGAATCGAGCATAAATGCATAACTATTTGGGCCATAGGATAACTGCTCAATGACTTGTATTAAACGTTTTAGGGGGACGGGAGCAGCGATCGCCCCTTGTGGCTGATAATCTAAAGGTGCATCTGGAGTGATCGGCGCAACAATCATAATCTGTAATAAGCCTGTGGAACGGGAAATCAGAGGATCGGAAACATTTACTTTCCCTTGCATGGCTCGCTGGAAATACAGGCGATCTTGAGCCTGATTCGTCTTCCCTTGACTGGTATGAAAACGTCCTGTTTTCTCAAAAAAGGCTCCAAGATTAAACGGCTCAATTCTTTCGGCTTCTTGGACTAAATAAGGCTTAATCTGTTCCCAATCTAATGAGCGAGCCGTGGGACTATTGGCGATCGTTTCGACTTCTGTCTTGCGCTGACTAATCCATTGATCGACCTCTTGTACCCCATCTTTGACCTCTTTCAGGGCATGATTCTGAAGTTTCTTGAGCAGAGCCTGGTAAGCTCTCTGATAAGTGTAGTAACCAATAATCGTAGAACTGGCGATCGTCGCCATGACGATCGCCGAAATGAAAATACGATGCCTACTGATTGCCGATAATTTGATTGGAAAGCGGATCATAGTGAACATAGAGAGAATACTCCGCATCGCTGACGCGATCGCGAGCCATAAACGTTAATATACTTACCTTAGAGATTCATTTTAGACCTAAAATAGATCCACGTTGGGATTCTCCTGCACCAACTGAGATTTCAACTGAGCCGCTTCACCACAACTTTTGGGAGTTGGAAACAACTTACCAGGATTCGCTAAACCTTGGGGATTAAACACACTTCTCACCCATTGCATCGTTTCCAAATCTACGGGTGTAAACATCTGTTCCATATAACAGAGTTTATCGGCCCCAATGCCATGTTCTCCCGAAATACTGCCCCCTACTTGCACACAGATTTTTAGAATTTCTCCTCCTAATTTCTCTACCGTTTCTAAAGCTCCAGGAATAGAATTATCGTAGAGCAAAAGGGGATGAAGATTTCCATCTCCGGCATGAAATACATTAGCCACCGGATAGCCATAGCTTTTACTCAGTTTCTCAATTTCTCCCAGAACATAGGGCAATTGAGTCCGGGGAATAACCCCATCCTGGACATAATAATCTGGCTTGATTTTACCCACCGCGGCAAACGCTGATTTACGACCTTTCCATAATTTTAGACGTTCCTCTGGATCGGTCGCTGTTTTGATCTGTCTGGCTCCATTTTGGCGGCAAATTTCGGCAATGCGTTTCGCATTTTCTGCCACTTCTACCTCTAACCCATCTACTTCAACTAAGAGAATAGCAACCGCATCTCTGGGATAACAATTGCTGGCCACCACATCTTCAACCGCATTAATGCTAAAGTTATCCATCATTTCCATACCAGCCGGAATAATACCGCTGCTGACAATATCAGAAACCGCAGCCCCTGCTGCTTCAATACTGGTAAAATCAGCGAGCAGGACTTGAATGGCTTCCGCTTGTTTAATAATCCGCAATCGAATTTCTGTGGCAATGCCTAGGGTTCCTTCTGAACCAACAAACAATCCTGTTAGGTCATATCCAGGCATTTCTGGTACTTCTCCACCCACATCAACGATAGAACCATCGGGAAGCACAAGTTTTAAGCCAAGAACGTGGTTGGTGGTGACTCCATATTTGAAACAATGGACTCCTCCTGAGTTTTCCGCTACATTACCGCCAATCGAGCAAATAATTTGACTGGAGGGATCGGGGGCATAATAGAACCCTGCACCACTGACTGCTTCGGTAACCCAGTTATTAATGACAGCCGGTTGCACCACCACTTGTTGATTTTCCAGGTCAATATCTAGGATATTGCGCATAAATGCCGTAGAAATTAAGACTCCATTTTCTACAGGTAGAGCGCCTCCAGAGAGTCCCGTGCCTGCGCCCCGTGCTACCCAGGGAAGTTGGTAGCGATCGCATAATTTGACGGTTTCTGCCACTTCTTCGGTATCGCGCGGCAGTAATACCAGTTTCGGCCGCACCCGATAACTGGTCAATCCATCACATTCATAGGTTAGAAGTTCTTCCTTGCGCTGGATGACATTTCTACGGCCAAGGACTTGTTCAAAGTCGCGAATAATACGTTTCCAATCTGAGTTAGTGCGGGAGACTTGGGGGGGCGAACTGAGCATGGAGATCCAGAAAAAAAAGTCACTGTTTCTACTTTAACCAAGATCGAGGAGTTGTTGCTGCCTTAAAATAATTCTTTTGGTCTCTCTAGAGACTGTTGTCATCCGTGAAGCGATCGCCTTTTTATCACGGTCTGAGATGCTGACGTTTCCGCGATTACCGACAGGGAACGGGGAAGAGGGAACAAAGTTAAGTCCTTTATTGATGCACCAGACACTGCCACTATACTCTATATAGCCTCTATTCCATCGAGGGATACCCCTCACCCCATAACTAAAATCACTAAATTAATAATGAATCATTTTCATAGAGTATGCCAGCAGAGCTATCCGTATTTAGCAAAAAGTGTACTCTCATTAGCGTTATTAGGCAGTTTAAGTAATTGCACTATAGGCGAGACGATTACATCTGATGCCTATGACTCTCAGATCGAAGATAGGGGTGACATTATTATGAGTTATGAGGAAACCGACGACGAAGTATGGGCAAATATCCGCACCGCATTGATTGAGACTGAGTTTTATGATGATCTGGCAAGTGATTTAAACGAAATGCTTGTATTTCCAACGGATATCACTGTTGTTTTCACCACTTGTGATGAAGCTAATGCTTATTACGATCCAAATGCAGTGACCATTACGATGTGTTATGAGTTGATCGATGAATTTCTCTCAATTTTTACAGAAAATAGTGAAACTGAAGAAGATTTTGCATATGCAGTTATTGATGCGAGTTTATTTACCTTTTTTCACGAACTCGGTCATGCTTTAGTCGATCTGTACGAACTCCCAATTATAGGAAAAGAAGAAGATGCCGTTGATACGTTTTCCACGATTATTCTCCTCGATGTTTATGAAGATGATGCGGGAGCATTGAGTGGGATGTTTCAGTTTGAAGCAGAAGCAGCAGAGGAAGCAGAAAATCTCGAAAGTCTTCCCTTTTGGGGCGAACATGCGTTAAGTTCACAACGTTTTTATGATACGGCATGTTTAATCTATGGTAGCGATCGCCAGGAATTTGCATTCTTGCCCGAAGAGGGATATTTACCAGAAGAACGGGCGGAAATATGCGAGGAAGAATACGAGCAAAAATCAGAGGCATGGGGCACTTTACTAGAACCTTTTTGGAAATGATATAACGCTAGGCAATAGGAAATTACAAGACTATCCTATTCCCTACATTCTTCACACTGTGCATCACATTGGCAAATAGCCCTTAATCGAGTATACTGCCAAAAGCCAGCCAAATTATGCATATTCCATGGGTGAACCCTTAATTGAACTGCGCGGTATTTGCCAAACCTTTGGTCAAAGCAGGATTTTAGATAACCTTGACCTGACGATCTACAAAGGAGAAGCATTAGGGATTATCGGGCCCTCCGGGACAGGGAAATCCACAATCCTAAGAATTATTGCTGGTTTACATCAACCGGATGCTGGCGAAATTTATGTCTCTGGACAAAAGCGTGAAGGGTTAGTGGGAGATATCCAAGACCCAATTACGATTGGTATGGTCTTTCAACAGGCTGCCTTATTTGACTCGTTAACTGTGGCGGAAAATGTCGGATTTCGACTCTATCAAGAAGGCAAAATTCCTCAAAAACATATCCGGGAAATGGTGGAAACAAAACTGGAATTAGTGGGATTATCGGGAATTAGTGATCGCTTCCCGGCTCAACTATCTGGAGGAATGCGCAAACGAGTCAGCTTTGCCCGAGCCATTATGGAAAATCCCCAAGATCCCCAAGACCATCCCGAAGTCCTGCTCTACGATGAACCCACTGCTGGGCTCGATCCCATTGCCTCCACCGTCGTTGAAGACTTGATTCGCTCTCTCAAACAGAAACAAGGAGGCTGTAGTACCTATGTAATGGTCACCCACCAAGAAAGTACCATTCGCCGCACCACAGATCGGATCGTCTTCATGCACCAGGGTAAAGTCCAATGGGATGGCAAAATTGAAGAAATTGATGACACAGATAATCCCTATATTCGTCAATTTGCCGCCGGGAGCTTAGAGGGCCCGATTCCCGTCATCAGTTAAGATAAAGCGGGTACGATCTTGTAGGGAAGCGAAAACCATCATGCGTCAACGGACAATTCGAGAAGGTTCAGTTGGGTTACTTATTTTAGTTGGGATGGGACTTTTTGGCGGTCTTATCCTTTGGTTACGCGGAGCAACTTTTGGTAGACAAATTTACTCCGTAATTGTCGAATTTGACAATACTGAAGGAATACAAATTGGGGCAGAAGTTCGATATCGTGGGGTCGAAGTTGGTTCCGTGGCTGCCATTAATCCAGGATCAAATGGGGTTGATGTCACCCTTAATATTCATCAAGCAGATTTGGTGATGCCAAAAAATGCGCTCATTGAAGCCAATCAATCCGGTTTAGTTGGCTCCACGACAATTGATATTATTCCCTTATCTTCTGTGCCAGCAAATATGACTTCGGCTCAGGGTCAGGACTGCGATCGGACCGTGGTTATTTGCGAAGGAAGCCGACTTTCTGGCCAAATTGGAGTCAGCTATGTTGAACTCCTACGCAGGGGTCTAGATATGGCAGAACTCTTTAGTTCGGAAGAATTTTATGCTCGTCTGATGTCTACCCTGGACGGAGCAACATCTGCGACTGAAAATTTTACAGTTCTGAGCGCTGAACTAGCAGAACTAACGACCCTGGCTAAGGGAGAAATCAGTACGATCTCTAATGCAACTGAATCCGTAGGTGCGGCAGCGGATCAAATTCGTCAATCCACCCTGCAAGCAACCACCCAATTTACTGAAAGTAGTGCCCAACTGACTAGACAAGTGGAAAGCACCAGTGCCGAACTAAGAACTGCACTACAAAATATGAATGGTTTGATTGCCCAAAATCGCACCAATCTTACTAGCACCTTAGCGAATTTAGAGCGCACATCCGAGGAGATGAAGATTGCTGTATCTACATTGACCCCAATTCTCAGTCAAGTGCAACAAGGAGAGTTGATCAATAACCTAGAAATTCTTTCAGCCAATGCTGCCCAAGCTTCTGCCAACTTAAAAGATTTATCTGATGGCATTAACAATCCTACGACTTTGTTGATGCTCCAACAAACCTTAGATTCAGCTCGCTCAACATTTCAAAATGCCCAAAAAATAACCTCAGATATGGATGATTTACTCGGCGATCCCGAATTTCGCCAGAATATTCGTAATTTGGTTAATGGTTTGGGTCAATTGGTTTCTTCTACAGAACGTCTAGAAGAACAAGCGGAAATTGCCCAGGTTTTAGAGCCGATTAAGACCCAAATGCAATCTCCCAAGCTTCAGCAACAGTTGCCACAAGTTGAGGCATTCAATGCTCCAGAGTTAACGGACTGGAACATAGTACAGGATATGGATTCTAATATCAAAGTGGATTTTAAGATTGAACCGAAAACCCTCTTTGAACTGAATCCAGAGTTTCCCTTTGCGGATTTTTCCCCTTCCACACCCTCGCTTGATTTTAATCCATAGGGAGATGGGGAGATGGACGACACAGAGACACGGAGATACAGAGATTCCCTATTCCCTAGCGCACAGCGCACAGCCCTCTAACTCCAATCCTCCTGTTGATTGTTTCCTCGTTTATACACCAATCCTTGGATATGAATGGCACAGGTTCGCTCAAATAAGGCTTCCTCATTCAAGTTCCACTGTTGCATGGCGCGGTTTAAATCCTGTTGTAGCGCTCTAGCACCTGGAAAATCTTGGTAACGAATTCTCAAACGCGCTAATTCTACTAAATGAAAATCTGTCGGTTCTCCAGAATGTTGGAGCAATTGATCCACAATCAGGCGATCGCGATCCTCACGGGGATGCTTTTGATCCTTTCCAGATTCATGATTCATAACGCTCTATCCTGAACTTCAATCAACCGGCAAAAGGGAGACAGTGCTATACCATCTAAACCATAATATGACTAAACGGAATCCTTGACCTATGAGTTAAGCCATTGATTCCGAGCCTCGAGCATTAATGTTAAACTACTCCCAAATTTATTCAATTCCATGGTTGCTCTCAAATCCTTTCCCGATTCCTCCCCTCGTCGCCAACCTCGTTTACACAACCCGAATCGTTCCAGACTGCGGTTAGTCTCTTCCCAACCTCAAGCTCCTAAAATACCATCCACTTCGCCATCGGCTAGTTCTTCTAGAGTGCCTTCACAGATTGCTCGGAATGACCGCTTTCAGCGACGGGTTGTCGATAAATCTACGTCAGTTCAGGGATTAACTCAATCAGGAACCGTTAAACGCTTAGATCCAAAACATAACCAATTACCAAAGAGTGTAGTCGCTCTACGGGCGATCGAAAAAATCCTCTTTTTTTGTACCCTAGGTTTGGGTGCAGCTACCATGGGAATCTATAGTCTAACGGTGCAAACACAGCAAGAATGGATGAAAAAATACGACCATCTGCAAAATCTAGAACGCTATGAGCGTCAATTAGTTACGGCTAGTGAAATCTTAAAAAATCGGATGGCATCCCAAGCAGAAACCGAAGATACCGGTTTAGTTCCTCAAAATCCAGAGACTACGATTTTCCTTGAGCCAGTCGAACAACGTTCGGTTCCTGCTATTTCTGAGTCTTTGCCGAATTTAGCACCGGAACCGTTATCCTCTAAACCTTGGGGATATTAAGGTTTCCAATTAGAAGACCTAATGGGAATAGGGAATGGGGAATAGGGAATAGGTTATGGTAGCTAGGTTTCCGTATTGAACCGGAGTCCTAACCCACTCTTTCTCTGCTATACCATTGGTCTATGAAGTTATACTTAACAAGTGGCTTAGAGCCACTTGTTTTTCAGGGATTAATTAGTTTATTTGAGCAATTATGGCCTCAACTTCTCGGCCGAGCAAACATATAAGCCAACGGAAAGCGATCGCCACGGGTTCTTTCCCTAGAAAGCCAGGTAGAAAAATGGCTGCTGTCCCTCAGATGCGATCAGTAGTGGTTTGGGGAGTGCTGATTGCTGGTTTATTGGGATTAAGCCTAAAATTATTAAGCTTACAGGTCATTCAGAGTGCCGAGTTGCACGAAAAGGCACAACAGCAACAACGCAGTCAAGAACAGAAGGCGACTTCCCGTCGGTCTATTGTCGATCGCCAAGGACATTTTTTGGCAGTCGATCAACCCCGGTTTACCTTGTACGCCCATCCCATCCTGTTTAAGCGACCTATGCCAGAGATTGCTAGCGCCCTCTCTAGTATCTTAGGTATACCGGCCAATCAACTCATGCAACGCTTTTCTGAAGGGCCGACAGGGATTCAAATTCAGTATAGTGTGCCGGAAGATGCCGCTCGTCGGATTCAAACGCTATCTATTGATGGCTTAGAGTTAAATGCCTATCAAGAGCGGATTTATCCCCAAGAAGATCTGGTATCGGAAGTGGTGGGATATGTGAATATGGAGCGGGTGGGACAATCTGGAATCGAAGCTGCCTATGAAAATATTCTAGAGCGCTCTAGTGAGTGGGTCGAAGTGACGCGCACGGGAGAAGGCGATATTTTACCCAATCAAGGATTGACTCCCTTGTTAAATATGGATGCCCTGCAATTGCAATTAACCCTGGATACTCGGCTGCAACGGGTTTCTCGGTTAGCCCTTTCTGAGCAGATGAAACAATATCAGGCCAAGCGGGGTACGGTGATTGTGATGGATGCATCGGATGGGTCGATCTTGTCGTTGGTGCAATATCCGTCGTTTGATGCCAATACCTATTGGAAAGCCGATTTAGGGTTATTAAAAAACTGGGCAATTACTGATTTATATGAGCCAGGATCGACGTTTAAGCCGATTAATGTGGCGATCGCCTTAGAAGCAGATGCGATTGAACCTGACGATCAGTTTTACGATCCAGGACAGATTTATATCGGTGAATGGCCGATTCAGAATTATGACTTTGATGCCAATGGAGGTAGAGGAGTATCAAGTCTAACCGATATTATCAAATATTCCAGTAATGTCGCGATGGTTAGAGTTGTCCAGCAGATGAAGCCAGAAGTCTTTTATGACTGGCTGGAAAACCTGGGACTTTCAAGTCTTATGGGAATTGATTTACCAGGAGAAACCGCGGGTTACCTCAAACCAAAAGAACATTTTGTCAATATAGCTGTTGAGCCGGCTGTTGTCTCCTTTGGTCAAGGATTATCCTTAACTCCCCTGAAACTTGCCCAACTCCATGCCACTTTGGCCAATGGGGGATTTTTAGTCACTCCTCATGTGGTTAAGGGACTTAGGGATGTACAAGGACAATTGCACTATACTCCAAGTATTGAACCTCCCCGCCGAGTGTTTTCTCAAGAAACAACTGAAGCCGTTTTAGCGATGATGGAAGCCGTGGTGGATGGGGGGAGTGGAAAGGCGGCCCATATCCCCAATTATAGAGTGGCAGGTAAAACCGGAACGGCTCAGAAGGCTTATGCGGGTGGTGGGTATTATGAATCCGCAAAAATAACCAGTTTTGTTGGTATTTTGCCGGATGGCCCCTATGTGGTCGTTGCAGTGGTTGATGAACCGAAAGGTGCAGGAGCTTTTGGGGGTACGGTATCGGCTCCGATTGTAAAATCTGTAATGGAAGCCCTCATTCCCATGGAGAAGATTCCTCCGTCTACTCATCAACCTAATGAATAATGGGTATATTGCTTTTAAGGTTTAATGGATAGGACCTGCTGATGGAGAAAGTTTAAAGTTGCTAGAGTCGTATACGTATAAATTCCCAGATCGCCGCGAATGACGGTAAACGGAGCATCCGGTTCGCCCAAATCGCTTAAAACGGCGATCGCCCCAGGAAAGTCATGATTTTGAGTATATTCATTTTGGGTTACTAACGTAGGTAAACCGACTTCAGCCGCTGCTTGCACCCCCGCTTGGGAATCCTCAATCACCAAACACTCTCTAGGCGATAAATTCATTTGCTCTAGAACATAATGATAAATATCAGGCGCAGGTTTTTTTTGGGGGACAATATCACCGGCTGCAATCAATTCAAACGTAGTCGGGTGAAAAAACTTCTCCAATAAAGCCATAGCATTCGGTAGGGCGCTAGTTGTGGCGATCGCCAAGCGTATATCTTTGCTTATAGCCTCTTCAATTAACCGTTGAACACCCGGTCGTAAGGGAATCGAACCTTTAGAAAGAAACTGTCGATAATACTTCGTTTTCTGGCGATGTAATTGGGCAGCCCATACTTCCAACTCCACTGGAGGCTCAAACTGGGGATGATACTGGCGAACATAAGAAACCAGGCGCTCTTTTCCTCCCGACACTTCTAAAAGTGGCCCATAAAACTCAGCAGACCATTGCCACGGTAACCCTGCATTAGAAAAAACCTGATTAAATGCCACACGATGACCATCCCGTTCTGTTTCTGCCAGGGTTCCATCCACATCAAAAATAATCGCTTTCAGTTGCTCCATTTTAGCCATAACTTTCCCCACTTTATACAAACCTTAAGTTTCCGATTAATTTTACACCACAAGTGTAAGATATTATTGGACTGTAAAGATCGGCGGCATATAGGAAAGTGGGGGCATAACCCATTACCTATTACCCATTACCCATTACCCATAAAACGTGTCTTCCATTGAACAACAGTATCAACGAATGCAACGAGAACTTCTAGTCGGTGTTCTTGCCCTAGGGTTCGTTTGCATGTGGGGAACCATCGGCTATATGGTTCTAGAAAAATGGTCTTTTCCTGATGCCTTTTATATGACCATTATTACCCTAACAACGGTGGGTTATGGCGAAGTAGAGCCAATGGAATCACGAGGGAGAATCTTTACCATCGCCCTGATTTTTTTTGGAGTGATTAGCATTGGGTATATTGTCAATCGATTTACAGAAGCCTTCCTGCAAGGCTATTTTCAAGATGGAATACGTTTGCGACAAAAACAGAAAGTGCTGAAAAACTTAATCAACCATTATATTATTTGCGGTTTTGGTCGTACGGGGCAACAGATTGCCCTAGAATTCCATGAAGAAGGCGTTCCCTTTGTCATTGTTGACTCTTCACCAGAAGCTCTAGAAGCGGCTCAAAGTTTAGGGTATCTTATCCTCCAAGGAGATGCCACCCTAGATGATACGTTGCATAGAGCAGGCATTAATCAAGCCTGTTGTTTGGTTGCTGCTCTACCGTCTGATGCACAGAATCTCTACACAGTTTTATCAGCCAAAAGTCTCAATAGCCAAATCAGGACGATCGCCCGCGTTAGTACCGATGAAGCAGCACTGAAACTCTATCGAGGAGGAGCGGATGCCGTTGTTTCTCCTTATACGACGGCTGGACGCAAAATGGCGACTGCTGCCTTACGACCTCAAGTGATGCATTTCGTTGATGGTATGATCACGGGTAAAAATCGCTCCTTATTGATTGAAGAATTCGGGATTGATAGCGATCGCTGTCCCTATATTGGCCAATCGCTTCAACAAATGCAACTGCGATCGCGCTCTGGCGTTCTGGTCCTCGCCATCCGTCGCCAAGATGGAACCGTCATCGGAGCGCCAACGGGAGAAACTTTGCTACTCCCCCAAGACTTACTCATTTGTATGGGAACCTCCGAACAAATTCGGCGCTTAAAACAACTGCTCTCTCCCCTAAATCCTCACGGTTAATTCATCATTCGTGATTACACTTGTTGATGGGCAGATTGGATTCCCAACTGGTTGAGGTTTTGTTCAACTTCTAGGCACAAACGGCGGTTGTGGGGGTCCGTGCGTCTGGCTCTTTGCAGATAGAGTTGCGCCTTTTCGAGTTGATTTTGTTTCAGTAAATGTTGGCCGTAGGATTGATAAGTAATCGCCTGCCATTGACGGACTTCTGGATCGATGGGGAGGCGATCGCGTAGAGCTTCCACTAAGGCGATCGCCCGGGGAAAGCGCTTCGTTTTTAAAAACTCTCGTAATTGCTCATAAGCACTTTGCTTTAGCCGTTTATCCTGGGGGTTTAAGGGAGGAATTTTCACCTTGCGGGGAGCAGGCGCAGGGGAGGGCGTAGGCGTTACGGTGGGTTCAGGGGAAGAGTGAGAAAACGCTTCAAATCCTATTTCTGTATTGGCTACCTCAGAAATTTCTTTTAAGAGAATTTCGTAGGCTTGCGTGAGTTGAATAAACTTTTCCTTGGCTTGTCTATCTCCCGGATTAACATCAGGATGACATCCTCGCGCCAAACGCCGATAGGAAGCCTTAACCTCCGCAAACGAGGCCCCTGGTTTTAAGCTCAACACTCGGTAATAATAGGCAATATCCATCCACAAACAGTGAAAATAAAAACACTCCTCATCCCCTCAACTTAGAGGATAACAGACTATACAGCATATATAGTATTTTTGAATAGACCTCTTGCATCAGTGGGCAGAAAAGGAATAGTCATGCAGTAATCCTATATTCTGATTGACTATTGCCGATTGCCTAACGTCTGCAAGAAGTCTACTCTGTTATCCACCGCTCAACTAAACCCGGTCTACGATCACCTTATCGATGAGACCATACTCTTTGGCCTCTTCAGAAGACATGAAATAATCGCGATCGGTATCCTTTTCAATTTTCTCTAGGGGTTGTTTGGTGTGTTTCGCCATTAGCTCATTCAACTGCGAGCGAGTGCGGAGAATTTGTTGAGCTTCAATTTGAATATCCGTCGCTTGTCGTCTCCCTACACCGCCGAGGGGTTGGTGAATCATGATCCGAGAATGGGGCAGTGCCAACCGTTTACCTGGACTCCCCGCCGCCAGTAAGAAGGCTCCCATGGAAGCGGCTAACCCTACACAGATGGTGATCACTTCTGATTTAATGTGCTGCATGGTATCGTAAATGGCCATGCCTGCGGTCACTGAACCACCAGGAGAATTAATGTACAAGTAAATGGGCTTATTCTGGTCATCGGAGTCTAAATAGAGCATTACCGCTACCAGTTGGTTGGCTAAACTATCCGTAACTTCACGGCCGAGAAAGATGATCCGCTCTTGATAGAGGCGATCGTAAATATTAATCCACCGCTCATAAGGACTTCCAGGGAGACGATAGGGAACACTAGGAACACCGATAGGCATAAGAAAATACCAAAAAATGAACAACAAAACAAAAGGATAAACGTCAATAAACGTTCAATTGCCCAAGGGTTAAGAACTCATGGCAGGCATGGGTTGGGGAAGATCCTTGCTACTGGTTAATACTTTATCAATCAATCCATATTCTTGGGCTTCTTCAGGAGTCAGGTAGAACATGCGATCGGTATCTTTGGCAATTTTCTCTACAGTTTGGCCCGTATTTTGGGACAAGATCGAGAGCATCGTCTGTTTATTGTCGATCACTTCCTTCGCCCGAATTTGAATATCCGTGGCTTGCCCTTGTGTACCTGTGCGCGGTTGATTGAGGACGATGGTAGCATGGCCCAGACTAGCACGACAGCCTTTAGTCCCAGCCGAGAGGATCATGGATGCAGTTCCCATGGCTTGACCAATGCAAATGGTATGCACGGGAGGTTTAATGTAACTGAGGGTATCGCAGATGGCGAAGGCTTCAGTTTCAAAACCAACGGCTTCTCCTCCATACCAGGAGGTTCCAGTGGAGTTGATGTAGAAGTAGATCGGTTTTTCGGGACTGTCAAATTGTAGATACAACAGTTGGGCGATAATCAGTTCGGTGACATCGATCCCAACTTGTTGTTTGACTTGATCGTCGGAAAATAGGGGCATCCCCAAATAAACGATGCGCTCCTTGAGGAGTAAGGAGGCGAGATCTGGGGGGGGCGTTCGATAATAGGCATCTCCGTAGTAGGGAGATTGTACGGCCTTAATCGGTGTATCCATAGACTAGGATTGCTATTGAATGGCTATTTGTTAATATTTCTTATCCTAGCGCGATCGGGCGTTACGCGCTGGGTTAGGGGATGGGGGGACAGGGGGATGGGGAGATGGGGAGACACTCCGGACACTCCAGATGGGGGGATGGGGAGAGTAAACAAAAGAGGTATAGGATGGGAAACTAGAAACCAGTTTGTACAGTACTTACGCATTCGGGCTATATCTGTAGGGATGATTAATGAATCACCCCTACATTGAGGATTAGATTTCCATGCTCTGCGTAAGTCCTATTGTCAAAAGATTAGATCCTAGATTATGCCTAAACTCGATCGTATTGTTGTTATTGATATTGAAGCCACCTGCTGGCGTAAACGATCGCCACCTGGCGAACACCATGAAATCATTGAAGTGGGCATTGCTACGGTTGATTTAACCTTGGGTAAACCTTTAGAAAAGGATAGTATTTTAGTTAAACCGACACTTTCTAAGGTGAGTGAGTTTTGTACTCAACTGACTACATTAACTCAAGAGCAAGTGGATACGGGAGTGAGCTTTCGGGAAGCGTGCGATCGCCTGCAAAGTGAGTATCACACCCATAAGCGAGTTTGGGCAAGTTATGGTAACTACGATCTCACTCAGTTTGAGAAGCAATGTGAAATGCTGGAAGTGCCCTATCCCTTTAGCACTCGACATATTAATATTAAAACTCTCTTGACGGTTCTCCACGGTTTACCGAAAGAAGTGGGCATGGCGCAAGCCTTAGACTTGCTGAATCTTCCTCTGATCGGAACCCACCATCGAGGGATTGATGATGCGTGGAATATTGCCCATATTCTGGCCCATTTAATGGCAGCCTATAGGAATGGTAATGGGTAATCAGTCATGGTTAAGACGGCGATCGCTGATTTAGTCCAATCCTTTCACCTGGTTTGTCCCCAGAGCGATCGCCTTTATCCCCTATTCTGGGAAAAATATCAGCATTTGGGCCAATATGCCACTCCTCCCAGACTGCTGCTCAATGAATCTGAACCTGTTCCTTTCCTCGCAGGGTTTTTCGCTGCTATTGCCGCCCAAACCCCAGTGTTTCTCGGTAACCCCCAGTGGCAAGCTTCAGAATGGCAACAAGTGTGGGAACAGGTTCAACCCCAACTGGTTTGGGGAACGGTTCCCTGTTCCCCAATAGAAGCGCCGCCACCTCCGCCCTTTTCTGGTACTGTGATGATTGCGACAGGAGGATCGTCGGGAAAGATTCGCTTTGCAATGCATACCTGGGGAACCCTCAGCGCTTCTGTTGAAGGGTTTACCCGCTATTTTAACGGTTCAGAATATATTCATTCCCCTCAATCACCCTTAAAAAACGAGATGTTGATCCGTTTGAGAACAGAGGAATTTGTGCCCTCTGATGCTATTGACTGCTGTTGCACGCTTCCCCTCTACCATGTCAGTGGACTGATGCAAGTGATGCGAACCTTTCTCACAGGAGGCACTCTAGCCCTTGTGCCGTATCTTTCTCTGACGGATTTCCTTCCTTTTAATCCGCAAAATTACTTTATTTCTCTGGTTCCTACCCAACTTAAGCGCTTGTTATCCAATTCTTGCTCTTGCTTATCTCAATTTCGGGCGGTTCTGTTGGGAGGAGCGCCGGCTTGGCCAGAATTATTGCAACAGGCTAAACAGGCTAAAATACCTGTGGCACTCACCTATGGCATGACGGAAACGGCTTCCCAAGTGGCAACCCTGAAACCGGATCGCTTTTTTGCGGGTAATATTAGTTGCGGTCAACCCCTACCCCATGCTCAAATTACTATCCAAGATGATGAGGGGAACTCTTTACCCACGCTGCAACCGGGACGAGTGGCGATCGCCTCCCCATCCCTGACTTTAGGCTATTTCCCCCATCTCTTTCCCGGCGATCGCTCCTTCTTAACGGATGATATGGGTTATTTTGATAACGAAAAATACCTGTATATTCTCGGTCGTCACAGCCAGACGATCATGACTGGGGGAGAGAAAGTTTTTCCCCAGGAAGTGGAAGCGGCAATCCGGGCAACACAATTAGTTCAAGATGTAGCAGTCATGGGTCTTCCTGATGCAGACTGGGGGGAACGGGTCACGGCGGTATATGTGCCCCAGAATGAATATGTAACTTCAGACACGGTAAAGGAGGCGATCGCACCCCATCTCAGCCGTTATAAGCAACCCAAGACTTGGGTTGCAGTTGAGAAACTTCCCCGATCTCCCCAAGGCAAGCTTAATCAAGCTACCTTGCGCAAGCTAATCGCACGAATCAACCATTAATCATTGTTAACTATTGATTATTCATGGACAGGCGCTTGAGCATACTCTTGGGTATAGACTTGCTGCCACAAATACTTAACATAAGATTTCGTGGCAGGTAGCAGTTGACCTTGAGTTGCTAAATCAGTAGCTGTGCGGTCTAAAATCCGCAAATCAATGGCACTGAGCCGTTTCCGTCTTCTGGTGGAAGATAAGAGCCAAACCAGTTTGTACATCGTGCCAGGATCTCTGGTCAAATTGGGATTCGACCAAGCTAAAGCCAAGGTACTCTGTGAATCATGAGAGGACAATCTCTCCGTCTGATCCCAGTATCCTCGCTGGCGGAGTTGCTGGTAAAACGATTGTTCAATTGTCATAGCGCAATTCTCTTCTAGCAATCCCCTGTGGAAACTTGACCAGGGGTATTTATCTGAATATCTTAACAATTTATTAATATTTTAGCAATAAATCGAAATGAACGTTACTTCGAGATCGGGAAAAACACAGGATTGAATCCTCAAGGCGATGTACCAAAAGCCGATTTCCTATTCCCTATCACCAAGCGCTATAAGTAAAATGAAATACTCCTCTCTACTGCTAGCAGTAGAGAGGAGCTTAGATGTTAAAGATTGTGAAGTGCGTAGGTGTTTTGATTCACTAGCATTCTTGCTTGCGCTTTAAGCTCATCCCGATAAGTCCCACACTCAAAAGCCCAAGCACTGTAGCGGGTTCAGGAACCTTTTGAACTTTCGCCCACACTCCACGTTTTTTGGATTTCCCCTCTTTGGTAATTAGGGTTCCGTTAACGTTTTCTACGTTTCCAAACCAAAGATCTAATTGATATTTCATCCCATCAGCTTCTACCATGGCAGAGATAGAAGCTGGGTCTATTTTTACTTTGTCAGGTCGGTTCCAAAAAAGATTAAAGGTTTCGTCAACAGTTAAATCAAAATTTAGAGTTTCTTCAAAGTCAGGCAAGGCAAAATCTAAAGTAAGGCTTAGATCTACCCCTTTAAACTTTGTCAAGAAAGGAGTCTGTTCATTCTGATGCAGAATATGACCGACTTTAAAGGCTTCTCCAAGCTCAAAGTCAACATTGTTTTTTCCCTTGTAGCCTAGCCCACTTTTTTCGTGGGGTTTATCAAATAGTCCTCCCCACAGAATAGCTTCATAACCGCCATACGTTCCCTGGTCAATATCAGAAAAACGACTGCTCTCAGGATTTGACCAATCGGCTGATGATCCAGC
The DNA here is from genome assembly GCF_017746735.1 of Roseofilum sp. Guam. Taxonomy (NCBI): domain Bacteria; kingdom Bacillati; phylum Cyanobacteriota; class Cyanophyceae; order Desertifilales; family Desertifilaceae; genus Roseofilum; species Roseofilum sp. Guam. The sequence goes on from NZ_JAGHZN010000012.1 coordinate 47,756, forward strand.
TAGAGTATAAGCCTCAGCCGGAGTTGCTAAAAATCCCAGGGTTGCAGTTAGGGCGATCGCTGATAATTTGGCAGTGGCTTGATGCATGATAAATCCCTCGCTAGTTGTAGAAAAATAAAGATCTAAAGATGAACTCACTATCAGTAAATTTTGGGCTATTTAATGTATTTTTTAGTTAATCGATTCACTTGGACTCCCTACAAAGCCATCATGCTTGTCCAAACTTTAAAATGTCAATCCTTTTTGAGTGTCTTTACTGAATCTTTAAATTTCTAGAAACCGTAAAATTGCGGTAAAATCGTTAATCGCACTGATGAATACAAGGTTTCAAGGGTTTGAAATCTCTGTAAGAATACAGGGATTTATGAAGATTTTGTAAAGTGAGGCGTTATTTACCAATACAAAACCGACTAAAGATTTGATCGAGTACAGATTCAGTCACTTCTTCTCCCGTGACTTCACCCAAGGCTTGAATCGCTCCTCGTAAGTCAATAGTCCAGAAATCGAGGGGGAGCTGTTCGGCAATGGTGGCTTCAACTTGTTCTAGGGAGACTTTAGCGCGGGTAAGGGCGGAGGTTTGGCGCTGGTTAATAGCAATATCGAGATTAGCCGCTTGCAAGTTGCCTCCATTAACAGCAGTAATAATGGCTTCTTCTAGATCTTCAATGCCTTGTTTATGGGCGGCTGCGGTTTTGACGATCGCCACAATATCCGCAGGCAAACCAGAGGGTAGATCGCCGACTAAATCGATTTTATTGAGGATGAGGATCGTTTTTTCGGGGGACAGTTGCTCGTAAATGGCTCGATCTTCTGCCGTCCATCCAGCAGCAGCGTCGAGGGTAAACAGAATCAGATCGGCTTTTTGCGTAGCTTGACGCGATCGCTCGACACCGATTTTTTCCACGCGATCGCCAGTTTCCCGAATGCCTGCGGTATCTAAAACTTGGATGGGAATTCCCCGCACCACTAACTGGGTTTCCACAATATCACGGGTGGTTCCCGGTAGATCGGTAACGATGGCGCGATCGCTCTGACTCCAAGCATTGAGTAAACTCGATTTTCCCACATTGGGGCGACCGACAATCGTCACCTTTAATCCACTGCGCAGCAGTTCACCCTGATTAGCCGTGGCTAAAATATCCGTTAATTGGTCTAATACTTGGTTGATTGCACGGATGATGTATGGTTCATCCAAAGGGGGGAGATCGTCTTCAAAATCAATCCTTGCTTCAATTTCTGCTAACAGATCTACACAAGTTTTGCGTAGCTGACGAATGGGAGAAGCTAACTTTCCTTGAATTCCGGCTAAGGCTAATTCCGCGGCTTGGGGCGATCGCGCCCCCACCAAATCTGAGATACTTTCCGCTTGAGTTAAATCAATACGTCCATTGAGAAATGCTCTCAGGGTGAATTCGCCCGGTTGCGCCAGTCGAGCGCCTTGCTCTAAGCAAAGTGTCAGCACCTGTTGTACCACCATGATGCCCCCATGACAGTGAAATTCCACCACATCTTCGCGGGTGTAGGAACGGGGTGCTTTCATAATCATCAATAAGGCTTCATCCACCGTTGAACCCGTTTGCGGATCGCAGATATAACCATAAAGGATACGATGGCTCTTCCAAGGCTGATTTCCAGGAGCATCAAAGAGCAATTGAGCGATCTCTAATGCTTGGCTTCCCGATAGTCGAACAATTCCCACACTACCCGTTTGTGGCACAATAGCAGTGGCGATCGCGGCGATCGTCTCTCTTTCTGGGGGATGATTCATCTTTAGATTCCCTTGAGAAAACGCTTACTTGAACTCGCCAATTATAAAGTTACCAAAAAACGAATAGAATGTGGCATTGAATTTACACTGCCAGAACCGAACACGTATGTAGAATCTCCAGTCACCATTTAAATCTTTGTAACTTCAACCCATTTCCACATCTTAGGCTAAGGGTTCGTCATCATCCATTTGTACATCTAAATTAGCCGCTAAAACTTCTGCCATCATCACTTCTAGAGCAGCCGTATTTAAAGAACTAACCGGTTGGTTTTGCAGTGGATTAGAGAGAGGAATTAACCGCAGGATACGATTCTCTTGAACTAAATCAAAATAGGTTTCTTGGTCGTCAGATTGTTTCAATTCTAAATAATCAAAGCTTTCAATATTTAGATATAAGGTATGATTCGCCAGGATAGTCGATCGCAGGGGATCGGTAAACACTTCTTGGATATACGCTTCCCCAGTAGCTTGGGTTTGTTGATCGAATAGTTCAACATAACGGACACGATGGAGATCCCCAATCACTTTCTGAATATCCTGTGGATTCACAACGATCCCTCTGTTGAGAATACAAGGAGCAGGTAACCGTGTATTGCCAGGTAATTGATCGTAACTCATGGGAAAAACTCTCTAATTTCAAAAGAGGACGACAAGACTACTGACGATTTGACATCCCAAGACTGCACCCTAAGATAGAATGGCCTATTAAAGTAGCCTATGAGACAATTCTATCCTAACTCTTTGGCCGATACTTGCCAGATTCTACGGATTTTTTGATCGAATTAGAAGTATCGATCGCGTAAGTAAAACGGCAGTCATCTAGTCGCCGTGTTTCTGATGACACTCACCTCTGAACAGAGGGAAAATGCAGATCAACGACCAAGAAAACAGAGTAGATGTCTATTGGCAGATTAACATAGAGCATGGGGGGAGTGGCAATGATATGGATCTGGCGAATCGGTGGAGCAATTGCTTTTTATACGAGTGTACCGATTCCTCGCTCTTGGCCCTTAGAGTTTTCCGGAATAGCCAGGTTTGCGACTTTAGTAGGAATGCTGATCGGGACAATATTAGGGGTGATGAATTGGTGTTTATGGTCTGTAGGAATGCCTAATTTTACCCGCAGTTCCGTAATCATTGCCCTCTGGGTTGCCATCACTGGGGGATTACACTTAGATGGAGCGATGGATACGGCTGATGGTTTAAGTGTCATGGATCGCGATCGCCGTTTAGAGGTGATGAGCGATAGTGTGACGGGGGCATTTGGAGCGCTATCCGCCATCCTGATTCTATTACTGAAAACGGCGGCTATGAGTTCCTTAGACCCCCAACACCTGTGGATGGCGATCGCCATTCCTGCATGGGGAAGAGCCGGACAACTTTGGGCAATTTGGCGCTATCCCTATCTCAAACCGACGGGAAAAGGAGCCTTTCATAAAGCAGCGATTCAATCCTACAAAGATGTTTTACCGTCCTTGATTCTGCTCATTGGTCTGAGTGGTGTACAAGCAGCGCTCAATCCCCAACAGAGCATCGAGATTCTCAGCTTAACATTAGGATGGGCGGCGATCGCCGGGGGAAGCGCATGGTGGTTCAATCATCAACTCGGAGGACATACCGGAGATACCTATGGTGCAGTCGTGGAATGGACAGAAGCATTGAGTTTAGTTTGGGCGATTTTGATAGGCAATGGGTAATATAGCGCGCAGTGCTATATCTCCGCGTCCCCGCGTCAGCCGGTAGCGCTATACTGGGCAAGGTGTTGGAGTGAATCGTCGAATCTATGCCCTATCCTGTCCCCCCTGAATTGCCGCCAGTTGTTCATACTATTCCTCATCAGAGCATCAGTGCCACCGAGCCAACTGAAGGGATAGATTGGGTTGCTCCTGCACCAATGGCTATTGTAGAAAGTCCTGTATTGCTTCCCCCAACCCCCCTAAAACAAGAGGTGCAGCAGGAGCAAGTCTTCCTTGAAAAGAGGAATATTCCCCAAGCCGACAGGAAAGAGGGATCGAGTGGACTCGACAAGAGCGAACAATGCTGTACTTTGGAGACTGTATATAGTCCTGAACCCATTTCAGCTCCAGAAGGCGCTGTGGTTCAACCCGAACAGTTGAGTTGGGTCGGTGGAGAGACGCTATCACCCATTTCCCCTCCGGAACTCTCTTCTCCAGAAGATGAACGCTTAGTTGCCAGTACGGAGGCTTCAGCGTTAGGAGGTCGGTTATCGGTAAGTTGGGAGGAGAAGGTTGCACCGGTTGCCGATGCTTATGGAGTTAGCGATCTGAGTCTGGAGCCAACAGTTGAGCCAGAATTACCCCTGATTGAACGTCACTCCCCATGGCAAACTACACCAGTTTCTGAGGCAATTGAAGAAGCCTTATCGGAAAAACGGGAAGCGATCGCCCAAACTCCTGCATTGGATGCTCTTCCTGCTTCCGAGATCTCACCCCTGAATGACGATCGGCCCTCACGATCGACCGATGAAACCGAGTCTAGCTCAGAAACGTCCATCCCGATTGAATCAGCCGAACCGGAAGAGGTTGAGATTCCGATCGCTCCTCCAGGACAAGACGCGGTAATTGAATTAACCGCCGATCGCCAGGAATTTGATGATGAACGGCAAATTTTCACGGCTGAGGGCAATGTGGAAATGCTCTTGGATGATGCGATTTTGCGATCGGATAAGCTACAGGTTAATCTGATTAACCGCTTGGCTCTGGCAGTGGGCAATGTATCTTTAGTCAGTGGCGAACAAATTTTATTAGGCTCTCGCTTTCTCTATAACTTTGTACAAGGGACGGGAACCATTCAAGAGGCCAGGGGTGTAGTCTATATTCCCACCGCCGGAACGGATTTCGATTTTACGGACGATAATCCCGATTCCCAACTTCTTCCTCCAGGAGAAAGAATTCTCCTCGATCAACCCCCTACGGATGTCATAGATGCTGGAGGTGTGATTATTAACGTTGGAGGTGGAGGGAGCGCTGCGACTACCAGCGTACAACAAGGGGGACAGGTCCGACGGGTGCGGTTTGAGGCGGAACAGTTGGATTTTACGCCCGAAGGTTGGCAAGCTACCAATATTCGGTTTACGAACGATCCCTTTTCCCCCCCAGAGTTAGAGGTACGAGCCGATCGCGCTCAATTAACGCGCATTTCTCCTCTAGAGGATGAAGTATTAATGACTCGCCCCCGGTTGGTCTTCGATCAGCGGGTGGGGGTTCCCCTGTTGCGAGATCGCCTGATTCTTAGTCGGGAAGAGCGAGATCCGGCGATCGCCACTTTAGGGTACGATAACCGCGATCGTGGAGGCTTGTTTATTGAACGCAGTTTTGAAATTATTGAAACTCGCCGTTTTGTTCTGCGTTTAGCCCCCCAATTCTTGGTTCAACGCGCTCTAAGGTTCTCTAGTGATAACCGAGGTGCAGGCAGTGTATCCGAGCAAAACTTACGAACAGATTCTTTCTGGAGTTGGATCGGTTTAAGAGCGTCTTTGGATGCCAGGTTAGCCTCTCAAACCACGTTCCAAGCCAATGTCAATTTAGCAGGCTTCAATAATACGGGTGATACAGCCAGAGCGAATGTACAATTACAACACCGGATTGCCAATCATACCTTGAGCGCTGAATATACCTATCGCAACCAATTTTATAATGGCTCCCTAGGGTTTCAAACGGTCGATCGCAGTGTGGGAGTCGTGTTTGCTTCCCCTATTCTTTATATTGCCGATACGGGAATTGCAGTCAATTATCAAGCCAGTTTCCAAAATATCTATGCACCGACCGATCGCCTAAACTTATTGGATCAGTCGAATTTGCGTAATAACCGAGTTTCCTTAAATCGCACCCAGGTGAGTGCCACCGTGCGTCGTCCCTTTTCCCTTTGGAAGGGGGTACCCTTACCTTCTACTCCCACGGAGGGACTCAAATATACCCCTCAACCTGTCGTTCCTTATGTGCGATTTGTAGCTGGATTGACCGGAACAGCCGGATTTTATAGCAATGGCGAGAGTCAATCCTATTTACAGGGGTTAATGGGATTTCAAGGTCAATTTGGCCATTTCTCCCGCTCCTGGTTAGATTACACTGGATTTAGTATCCTCTATTCCCAATTTATCCCTACTGGAGAATCCCCCTTTCGGTTTGACCGAGTAGCGGATGTGCGGGTTCTACAACTCGAACTCAATCAACAACTTTATGGCCCGATTCGCATCGCTGCCCGTGCTGGGTTTAATCTAGATACAGGAAAAACCATTAGTACCGATTATATGGTTGAATATAGTCGTCGCACCTATGGCTTGACTTTTCGCTATAATCCAGATTTGGGTTTAGCAGCTCTTGGATTTCGCTTAGGTGATTTTAATTGGAGCGGAGTGAGTCAGTCTTTTTCCAGTCCGAATATTCGCCAAGCTACTCCAACCGTGATTCAATCTTTTTAATTTTAATTCCCTATTCCCCATTCTCCCATGATCGCATCAGCAAACCCATGGATTATTTTTCTGGAGAGCGTATCGGTTGGGCGAAGTGTCTCCGAAATGCGATCACTCTCCTATGTTCCGGCTTTGCTGATTTACTATAGCTTTGATTTAGATCGCTATCGTGTGGAAGAATGTATACAGCATTGGCTCGATCGGTTTAGGGGCGATTGGCTGCGGTTGGCGATCGTAGAAGCTTTGTATCAAGGCAGATATAAAATAATTTCGATTGAGCAAATTTTGAATCTTTGGGCTAGACGGGGACAACCGATCTGTCACTTTAATCATGAGTTTGAGAAAATTGTCTGTAGTAAATTACCAGAAGAGTTACTGCCTTTAGACTATCTCAATATCACTCTGGAAATGCGCCCTTCTGTTCCTGAATTACTTCTCCAAGTTGAAGAGCAAGAGGAGCGGTTTCTCGATCGAGTTTCTGATGAGAGTGGACTAGAACAGCATTTACCCACACTGACTGATTCGATTATTGAAGAAGTCGATGTTGAAGAAGAAGAAAAAAGCATGAATTCAGAGTCTGAAGATCCAGCGATCGCCCTTGAGTTAGACTCTGATGGGGTGAATGGGCGATCGGATCAACTCCCCATTGATCGATTTGCGCCTCGTTTACCCACTTCTGAGTTTTATTTGAAACTGCAAGCCTTCGCTCAGGACTCTCCCAGTTGATAAGGAAATAGGGAATTATTATGCGAATACCCCTCTTCTGTCAAACTGGGAAAACACTTGTCTGGACTGAATTCTAGAACTCTTGCAGTATCGGCGATTACGACAGTTTTTCCTAAAGAAACTCAAAAATCCAGTCAGATCAGTAAATGTCTCTCTCTATCGGGGATACAGCGATCGCTGTATTCTCTATCCCCTAGCCTAGTCCGAACCACTAGCACTATACTACCATTGTGGATTTTTCGCCAACAGCGCCGTTGCCCCTGAAGCATCTATCGGGCGCGATAACCAATACCCTTGACCATAATCACAACTAAGCCTTTGAAGCAACTCAAACTGATCTCCCGTTTCAATTCCTTCCGCTACCACTGTCAACCCTAATTTATGGGCTAAAATAATGATCGTTTCAATAATTTCCCAACTCTCATGATCTAGAGCCGTTCTCTCCAAAAACGACTTATCAATTTTCAAGGTATTCACTGGTAAATTATGTAACCGTGCCAATGAAGAATAACCGGTCCCAAAATCATCAATACTCAACTGAATTCCCGCTTCTCTAAGAGTTTTCAGTAAGTCCAGAGCTATGTCTTCATTTTCCATCAATCCACTTTCAGTAATTTCCAACTTCAAATAACGATGATCTAAATCCATTTCATCTAGTAAGCTCTGGATCTGACTCACGAGCTGGGGATTATGTAACTGCAAACTCGATAAATTCACCACCATGGTCACATCCAGACCATGGGGAAACTTATTTTGCCATTCTCGCAACTGATAACAGGCTGTTTTTAAAATCCAATCTCCTAAAGCCAGAATCAATCCTGTTTCCTCAGCCAGAGGAATAAAATCGACCGGGGAAACCATGCCACGGGTAGGATGATACCAGCGTACTAAGGCTTCAAATCCACTAATTCGACCTGTGCTAAAACAAACAATAGGTTGATAATAGAGACGAAAATCGCTTTGAGCTTCCAATTCCGATCCCCATTGCTCCGAAGCATAAGAAAAATGTGCAGGAGAACAATTAGAATTGTTGATCGAACCCGACCAATTTTCCTGTTGTCGCCTAGCGCGATTAATCGCTCGTCGTAGATCGAGTTCGAGTTCTAATCTTTGAATTTCTGCATGGTGGAGATTTTGGTCAAAAATAGCATAATGATTTCCTTCTTTAACCTTCGCTTGGTACATGGCAATTTCAGCATCCCTGAGCATACTTTCTGCCTGGGAATAGATATTAACTGAAACTTGTTCAAAATCAGAATGAACAGCTGATAAAGCGACTCCGATAAAAGCGGTCATCGCCGATAAATTTTCTTCGAGCAAACTCATCGCTTCATCTGGCTCAATTGGGTTAGTGGGCAACCCCTCAGACACCGAAGCCTGGGAGAGGGTTTGATAAATCGTTTGAGCCACATCGATCGCCTGGGAGGAATAGGAAAGAGCATTAACCAATACCGCAAATGTATCCGTATCTAACCGAGCGATAGTAAATTGAGTCGGTACAGATGAGATCTCAGAACGAGGAGAAAAATGGGAAGAATGGGGAGATAAAAGGGGGCGAGGGGAATGAGCCATCGATCGCTTCAAAGCCTCTTCAATGCGACCGGAGATCGCCACTTGCAACTCATTGCTTAACCGATGTCCCGAATCCGGATTAACGACCTTAGAGCGATCGATATAAATAAAAAATACGGCAAACAAAGGCGGCTGGGATTGTTCGCGAGTACGGGAGAGTACTCCCTCCAAGCGATCCATAAACAGAGCATAATTGGGTAAACCCGTAGCTAGATCGTAAAATGCGGACTCAAATAACTGCTTTTCCTGTTCTACCAACATCGCCTTCATTTTCAAGCGATCTTGAAGTGTTACTAATAACAACGTTAAACCCAACAACACTAAAGGCGAGACAACAGGCAAAAGATAATAAAAATGAAAAGCACTATAACAAATACTTAGCCATACTCCCCCCAAACCCAGGACAACGATAACTTGGTTACGGAATGACCAAAATACAACCGTTGCACTCAAACTGATCGCACCCGTGAAATAGAGTAAGTTGCTCCAAACTGGATGCAAAAATACTCCTACCTGTTGTAATCCCTTATTCGATAAGGCATTACTGACCACCGCCGCATGAATATAAATACCACTGGCTGGAGGGTTAATATCAAACGGCGTTAACACGGGATTAAACCCAGTCACATTCGCGCCTACAATCACAATTTTGTTCCGGAATTCCTCTATCGGCACTCTCCCTTCAATCGCCTCCAACAATTCATATTGGGGCACATGGTTCACCGATCCGGGCCAATTAATCCATAGGGGTTCAGACCCCTGCCGATTCAGCTCCAGAGGCCGATCCATCACTTCATTGGCGACTGCCACTCCAAGGGCCCGGATGTCGCCCAATTGGGGGACTACTGTGCGCGTTAAGCCATCAGAATCTTGGCGACTGACCAGATGACCCATGACTACAGCCTCGGCTGCCAATTCGGGAACTGGATCTTTTTGATTCCCTTGCTTATCCCAAGACACTGGCAGTGCCACGGGAACTTGACGCATCGCTTGAGCCAACTGTAGATCGTCGGGGGAGCGATCGTGCATTAGAATATCCAACACGACCATCCGGGGTTGACTAGGGGCTAAACGCTCTAAAAGGGTGGCATAAATTTGCCGGGGACTATCAGAGTTTTGCCGATTTTTCAGTGTCGTTTCATCAATACCCACGATGACCACTTGGCTATGCCAAGATTCTTCTCCCCGCAACTGAAACAAACCTCGATAGGCTAACTGTTCGAGTTGCTTGACCAGACCGATACCCTCTAGTCCGATTAAGACCAGTGCCGCAAAAGCACCTCCAATCCAGCGTTGCCATCCTGGAGTTGAAGTCAAGGGGTTGATCGGGTGGTTTTGACGGTTCAGCATTTTTGGCTCAATTGAGAGGGGTTGATAACACCGTTTGACCCTGGAGGTGAGTGGTCATCCTCCCAAAAGTCTGTGGGCAACTTTTAGAGGCAGGCAAGTGTGTCCGGAAAACAATCAAGAGATAGAAAAGGCATCTTTCAAACAACACCTTTGTGCCCAAAGTCAGCAATGGAAGAATGACTCTTCTGTTAGATTAACGCGATTCCCTAGGGCTAATCGGGATAAAGAATGGCTTAGGGGGTTGAATGATGCGTTTTTCCTGATGGAAATAGTCAGAAATTTGTTGCAGTCCGAAGATACTTAGTTTCGGTAATCGATGCTCCCTTGGGACTGTATAGCGCTGGGCGCTGGGTGGTAGAGAATAGGGAATGGGGGATGGGGAAACCCTTGTAAGCGACTGCCAACTGCCGACTCCCTATTCCCTACTGTACTCCAAGGCTAGGAATTTAAGGATTAACCTGATAGGGCGATCGCACTTCAGGTGCTTGACCGGTTTTGACTAAGCCTTGATAGATGAGGGCTGTCACTTCTGCACGGGTAGCCGGTCGGTTGGGATGGAGTTGCCCAATTTGGGGATAATTGATCACCATCTGATGTTGAGTGGCGATCGCTACTTTTTCTAAGGCATAATCGGCGATTTCTTCTCGGTCTTCATAGCTCTCTAAAATTTGGACGATATCCACCTCTGGTACGTCTCGTAATAAATTAGCCAAGCTCACCAGTACTTCAACTCTCAAAATCGGCTCTTCTGGGTGAAACTTATCCTCTGGATAACCCCCCATAAGCTGGGGAATAGTCGTCACCACATACTGAATGGCACTATAGGCCCAAAAATCTTGGGGCACATCTCGAAAACGGACGCGCTTTCGCACCTGGGGCAGATCAAAGCTTTTCTGGAGCAGACTGGCAAATTCGGCGCGAGTGACTGGGGTATCTGGGCGGAATGTACCATCAGGAAACCCAGATATCAGATTACGCTCAACTAGGGCCACAATAAAGTCTTGGGCCCAATAGTTGAGGGGAATGTCGGTAAAAGAAGTCTGTATTGAGGATGACTCAGGGACGGGACTAAAGCGCATTTGTCCCATTTCCCCATTGTGACGATAAAACAGATACAATTCTCCATCGGGGTTAATCTGATATCGATCGACTTGCCCTAATCGCTCTAAAAACTGGTCTTCTTGGTCAGATAGCTTGCCACAGGCTTTAAACGTGCGTCCAAACGGGTCGGGCATCATGAGCTGATCGCCGTCTACTTGATAGCTAGAAAAATAATTATTACATCCCCCAAATCCACTTACCTTGCCTTCTTTGAACATCAAGGTAATCGGACGTTGAGAAAGGGGGCGTTGAGTCGTATTCCCTTGAGTCCAATCGATCCATTGCCAAGCAGTGGTTTCTAGGGATGGGGAGAATTGGGCAAGATGCAGACCGGGGCTTGTGGCCCATACCATTAGGGTCGCGATCGGCATGACAGGAAATAGAGACATAATTAGAACCGTTGCAGTAAACGCCTTTTGAGCGCTTTGATATCATAGGACTGTTGATATTGGATTAAATCACAGTTATGGCGCTGTAAAAACCGTTGTTGTTCTTGGGTGGCAATTTCAGGGGCGATCGCCTTCAATTTCCAGTTATGGCACAGTTGAATCATGGCTTTAATCAGAGGTTGATTTTGCTGAAGGTGTTGCATGGAGCTACCATCAAGTTTCAGAGCATCGATGGCAAGAGAGCCTAACTGATTGAGAAACTGGTTGTTGTGACCTAGGTCTTTCAGGGTAATTGAGATTCCCTTCTGCTTTGCTAATCTCAAGGTAGCCGCCATTTGGTTTTGATTTTGAGCAACCAATAGAGTATTCGCCGCAAATTCTAAGTCTAGGCGTGAAGTAGGGAAGCCATGGGTTTGACAGGTGCGATCGATAATCGCGAGTAGGTCTTCATTAAAAAGCTGTTCAGACACCTGAATAACAATGCGCAGGGGTTGTTTCCTGTCTTGGATGGTTTTGATTTGTTGACAGGCTTGGTCTAAAATCCATTGGTCTAACACCAAGTTTAATCCGCAAACTGTGATTAATTGGGACAATTTGTTTTCAGGAATACCCCCCATCAGGGGATGTTCCCAGTGCAAGAGGGCAACGACGGAAACACAGTGGCGTTTCTTAATCTCGATTCTGGGTTGGTAACGGATTTCAAAGCGGTTGGCACTCCAAGCTTGATAGAATTCTTCTTCGAGTTTTAGGTCTCTGGTTTGGTCGAGACCAAATAAGGGCGCAACGTAAATCCGATAATGATTACCGCCCATACTTTTCACGTTACCGAGGGCAATACTAGCTTGCCGTTGCAGTTCGTCAAAACTGGTGGCTAAGGGATAGAAACCGATCCCCATGCTAGCAGTCACGATCGCGCGATGATAGCCGATGATCGCCGGTTCATTAATCACCTCTAAAATCTCTTGAGCGCGCTCTGTTGCCACACTTTGATCGGCTACTGGGGGTAACATCACTGCAAATTGCCCCCCGTTCCCTTTGGCTACCTGACCTCCCAGAGGCTGGATCAACTGGGTGAGGCGTTGGGCGATTACTTTTAAGACCTCCTCGCCTTGACGATGACCGATGGCTTCCTGAATACGCTCTAAGCGATCTAATCCAATTAACATCAGGGGAATCAGGGAACGAGTTAAATCGCTTTGGGCTACTGCTTGAGTAAAAAACCCTTCCGGTTGGCTAAACGCACTGATTTGAGGCAGTCCGGTGAGAGAATCATACTGTTCCAGTTGGGCAGAGCGAGATAAACGAGCGGCGATTGCCTCTAGTAGTTCATCAGGGGTAAAAGGTTTGATCAGATAATCATCAGCTCCTAAATTCATTCCGGTTCGCAGGTCTTGTCGTTCACCTTTGGCAGTCAGAAAGACAAAGGGAGTGGTTGCCGTAGCCGGATTTTGGCGCAAGGCATTTAAGACTCCATACCCATCAAGTTCAGGCATCATTACATCGCAGAGAATCAAGTCTACTCGATGGGCAAAAGCCAGTTCTAGACCGATACGACCATTCTCTGCACTCAGGGTTTCAAAGTCCTCAGCTTCGAGAAATTCGACCACATTACTGATAATTTCTGGATTATCTTCAATTACGAGAATGCAAACCATTTCAATTCAAAATAGGGAATAGGGAATAGGGAATAGGGAATAGGGAATAGGGAATAGGTAATCTCTGCGTCTCCCCATCCTCTCCATCCCCCTATGAACCGGTGGGTAAGGTAATGGTAATCCGGGTTTCCTCGTCGGGGATACTGGTAATGGTTAAGTCACCCTGATGAATTTGGGCGATCTGTTTGGCGATCGCCAGTCCTAAGCCTGAACCTTGTTGCTCATGGAGTTTACGATTAAATTGCATATAGGCTCCAATTTGCTCGATTTGCTCTGGAATCATCCCCCGTCCTGAGTTAATTACGGTTAAGATGAGCTGGTTATCTTTTACCTTCGTCATTACCTGAACTGGGGTTCCAGAGGGAGAAAATTTGAAGGCGTTATCAATGACTTCTTGTACCAGTTTATGTAATCGAGACGCTTCCATCTGGACGGAACTATCTTCTAACTCATATTTAAGATCGCTCGTGCGCTCAAATTGGTCTGCTTTTAAGGTAATCGCTTCTTCAACTGTATCTCGAATTGAGCCAGTAGAGTGGGAGCGCCATTGGTTGAGGCGATCGCTATTTTTGCTGGTCAATTCCAACTCAGCGTACAAAAGAAAATTCTGAATCAAGCGGTGTAATCTTTTTCCCGATACTAGGATCTGCTCGGCCATCTCGCGGATCTCTTCGGGTTTTAAGTCTTCTGCGGCATAACTCATCAGTTCCGCAAACCCCATCATTCCATTCAGGGGAGTGCGTAATTCATGGGGCAGCGATCGGGTAATACTCTCGCGCAACTCATCCAATTTTCCTTCAGACGCTTGTTTAATCAGGGCTTGTTTATCTAAACGACTGTTAATCGCTTTGAGTAATTGATCCGGTAAACAAGGTTTAGTTAAATAATCATCCGCCCCTAACTCCATCCCTGAACGGACATCATTTTTTTCTGCTTTCGCCGTTAAAAAAATAAAGGGAATCATCGCCGTTTTCGGATCGGAGCGTAATTGCTCTAATACTCCATAACCATCCAAGTGGGGCATCATCACATCACAGAGAATTAGATCGGGAATTTCGGCTTTGGCTATCTCTACTCCAATACAGCCATTTTCTGCTCCTAGCCCTTCAAACTCCTCCGCATCCAAGAGATCGAGAATATTTTCGCGAATCATTTCCTCATCTTCAATCACTAATACTTTAACCATCCAGATTATCTCCTTTAAAACTCTAAGTATTTTTTCTGATTTACTTTTAATCTTTGATATATTTATCCCAATTTTTACTTTGCTTTTGCAGCAGTAACTTGGGGAGTCTTTTTTCGGGGTTCAAGATTTGTGCTTCAAAATCCTCCTTTGCTAGTGGCTGACTGAAATAATAACCTTGAATTATTTCGCAGTTCTGAGACTGTAAAAATTTCACTTCCGGTTCTGTTTCCACACCTTCAGCCACGACTTGCAAATCAAGGGAATGGGCCATTTTGACGATCGCCGCTACCAGGGATTGTTGTTTCATATTCATTTCAATTCTTTTAATAAAACAACGGTCTATTTTTAAGGTGTCAAAAGGAAAATCCTTCAGATATTCTAGAGACGAGTATCCCGTGCCAAAATCATCTAAGGCGAGTTTAACCCCAATAGACTTGAGGGAATTTAAGATTTTCAATGCTTCTAGTTTCTGTTCAACTAAGGCATTTTCTGTTAATTCTAATTCTAGAGTGCCCGGGATATAGCCTATGGAGATCAAAGTATCTAAAAGCCATTGGCGCAAGGGGATTTGGGTAAGTTGGCGGGGAGATAAATTAACGCTCACTTGGAAGTTGGGGTTGAATTGCTGCCAGTGTTTCCCTTGTTTGCAGGCTTGCACCAGTACCCATTTACCGATCGCATCAATTAATCCCGTTTCTTCAGCGATGGGAATAAATTTAGCCGGAGAAATCCATCCTCGCTCTGGATGTTGCCAGCGAATCAGGGCTTCTGCACCAATAACATTACCGGTGTGCAAGCTGACTTGGGGTTGATAATGGACATCAAGTTCTTGGCGCTCTAGGGCGTATCGTAGATCGGCTTCTAGGTTGAGGCGATCGCTCGAACCGACGTAAAAGGTGGGAATATAGAATTGATATTTATTACCTCCCTGTTCCCTGGCTTGATTAAGGGCACGACTGGCATTTTGGATGAGAGGATTGATATCTTGCCCATCCCTGGGATAATAAGTGATACCAATACTGGCGGTCATAACCAGATTTTCCTGCTCGATCGCAAAGGGTTGAGAGAGCTGTTCAAGCAGAGTTTGCATCTGTGCCATCACTTGATGCCGGGAGAGGTGTTCCCCTAAAATGGCTACAAACACATCATCACTCAGGCGAGCGAGAATAGTTGAAGTTGAGGGATCGAAAGTTTCCCAGATGCGTTGAGCCGCAGCTTGCAGGAGGCGATCGCCAATATCATAACCGAGGGTATGATTAATCCGCTCAAACCGATCTAAACCAATACATAACACCGGGAGCAGTTGCTCCTGTCCAGCAACAAGGGTGGAGCTATTTTGCACCAGGGTTTGGAAGAGATCCCGTAAACGGGTACGGTTGGGGAGATGGGTTAACAAGTCTTCTGAGGCTTGACGCTGAAGTTCTTGTAAATAGTGGGCATTCAGACTCGCCTTTTTATCCAACCGGGCAGCAACAGCCCTGAGAATCTCATTGGGCAGACACGGTTTCATCAAATAATCATCCGCCCCTAGCTCCATTCCATAACGAAAATCTAGGCGATCTCCTTTTGCCGTTAAGAAAATAAATGGAATATGGGAAAGAGCTGGATTTTCTTGTAGTGTCGTTAATACCGCATAACCAGTTAACTCCGGCATCATCACATCACATAAAATCAAATCCGGTATCGCGTTTTGGGCGATCTTCAACCCTTCGCGACCGTTGTCTGCACCCAGGACTTCATATCCTTCTGATTCCAACAATTCCAGAACATTTTCCCGAATTGCTTCATCATCTTCAATGACCAGAATTTTCGCCATAGTCAGTCTCTGATAAGTTTAAAGGTAAAACCACGGTGAACGTGCTACCGACTCCCACCTCACTTTCTACTGTAATCTCTCCTTGCTGTAAATCAACAGCCCGCTTAACAATTGCTAATCCTAACCCCGTTCCGGGGATATTTTCCACCTCACTACCGCGATAGAAAGATTTGAATAAGTGTTCTTGCTCTGACCGGCTAATCCCCATACCCCGATCTTCTACTTTTAAAATTAAGTTTTTATCCTGATTTGCTAACTCAACAATTGCCTGAGAACCTTTTGGTGAATAGTTTACTGCATTGGAGAGTAAATTATAAACAATATGTCCCATTAATTCTGGATCTAAATAAACTTGATGAGTATGGAGAGCATCCGTTTTGAATTCAATGTCTATGTGGGTTTTGGAGGACGTTTTAATTTCGTCAATCATTTGGGTACACAGCGTTTGAATATCTAGCCCTTTGGGTTTAGGATTTAATGGTTCAGGATCTGCCTGACCAATAACCAAGATATCTTCGAGAATGCGAGTCATACGCTGGACACCAGACTTGATCCGATCGAAATGAATTTGTTTTTTATCTTCTGTCCATTTATGACTATATTTTTCTAATAATCCTGCCGAAAATAAAATCGTTGCTAAAGGGGTACGAAACTCATGGGAAACCATAGTAATAAACCGAGACTTTAAATCTACTAACTCTCGCTCTTTGGCTAGATTTTTTTCCATTTCTATTTCTACCTGAGCGCGAGCTAGGGCAATATCTAAAGTGGTATTTAAGTCTCGCTCTTCAAAGGGTTTAACGATATAGCCAAAGGGATTAGTTTTCTTCGCTCTTTCTAGGGTTTTCGGATCGGTATGAGAGGTTAAGTAAACCACAGGTATTTTAAAGTTATGGATAATTTTTTTTCCAGCTTCTATGCCATCCATTTCCCCTTTCAGTACAATATCCATTAAGACTAAATCTGGCTTAACTTCTGGCACTTTTTCTAAGGCTTTTTCCCCCGAGCTGACTATTCCCACAACTGCATATCCCATCCGCTGCAAGCTGTTGCGGATATCCATTGCAATGATTCGCTCATCTTCAACGACTAATATTTTTATCAAGTTCATCATTTTGATCTGCCTTCTGTTTATCAATCCACGGAAAAGTTATTTTGACATAAGTTCCTTGCTCACCCATTAACCTTAAATTTCCTTCAAGTTGCTCGACTAAATTCTGGACGAGTTGTAAGCCTAAAGAATCGATTTCTTCGAGGTCGAAGTTTTCCGGTAATCCTCGACCATTATCTTGGACTAAAAGACTCAGGGTTGTATCATTCTGACGGATAAATTCTACTGTAATTGTTCCTGATGATTGTTCTACAAAGGCATACTTAAAACAATTAGAAACTAATTCGTTGACAATCAAGCCACAGGGAATTGCTGTGTCCACATCTAAGGCAATAGATTCAAGATTGAAGTCGATCTCGATCTTTTGAGAGGATCGGCTATAGGAACTGAGTAAATTACTGGCAACTGTATAAAAGTAATCTTGGGCATTAATTTCTCCCATTTCTTGGGAATGGTACAGTTTCTCATGAATCAAACTCATGGAGCGGACGCGATTTTCACTATCTTTAAAGAGTTCTCGATCTTGGGGATTTTGCACATAGCTCGATTGCAATCTTAATAAGCTGGCAATCACTTGCAAGTTATTTTTGACGCGGTGGTGCAGTTCTTTGAGTAAGATTTCTTTTTCTTGCACCGACAATTGAAGTTTTTCATTAAGATGCCTTAATTGCGCCGTTCTTTTCTTAACTCTAGCCTCCAATTCTTCATTGAGAGATTCTAGGGATTCAGCGGCTTTTCGTTGACTGGTGACATCACTGAAACAGTGGACTCTGCCCCGAATATAACCACTGAGTTCATAGGGTCTAGAGATCAGTTCAATCATGCGATCGTCAATGAGTTCAATCAGATGTTGATGAGTTTCTGTAGGATCTTGATAGTTCTGATTGATGAAGTTAATAAAGTCTTCTGGATAGCGCATTTGATCGAGTAAGAAGGCGTTCACTAACTGGGAATCTCTAGAAGATAAGATGTGCTGGGGAATGCGCCACAATTGTACATATTGTTGATTATAATTGAGGATATCGCCTTCTCGATTTAAGACTAAAATGCCGTCAGCGGTAGAGTCTAATGTGGCTTGCAAAAGGGAGATCGACTGCTCTAGAGCGACTTCGGTTTGTTTGCGTTGGGTAATGTCTTCGGAAATAGAGGCTAAACGATAGATGCGATCGCCAACGGGATAACGCACGGGGAAACATCGGGTGCGAATCCAGCGAGTGAGACCACTGGGGAGCAGAATACGGTATTCTTGTTCCCAAGGGCCATGACGTTGAGCGGGTAAGGTGGCTTGAATGCGATCGCTCTCTTGAGGATGAATAACACTTAACCAGGATTGGGGATTTTCGTATAAACTTTCGCACGATTGTCCCCAAATTTTTTCGTAGGAAGGACTGACATAAATGATGGCTTGGTTATCAATATCTGTTAACCAAAAGACTTCATTGAGGTTTTCTACCAGATTGCGAAATCGTTCTTCTGAATCTCGTAAGGCTTCAATATTGAGGGTGGTTTCGATTAAACTATTACCCAGAACAACTTGACCGACTACAACCCCATCCTCATTTTTCATCACCATCCCTCTGATGCGGTAGGGAATTGGTCCTGCACGAGTCAACAGTAGGGTATCGATTTCATTTTGTCCGTCCTGAAAGGCTTGTTGAATATGTTGGGTAATCGCCGCTCGCTCTTCGGGAGGAAAGAGAATTAAAACCGATTCATTCATTAACCGAGTTTGACTTAAACCGGTGACTTTTTCTAGACCCGGATTCCAGCGTTGCAGATAATATTCCGTGTTAATAGAATATAAAATATCAGGTAAGCGGTTAAATTGGCCTTGACGAGCGTTTAAACGTTGCGATCGCTCATAAGCGGATAAGACCAGTCGTAAAAACTCTTCTTCTTTCTCCCTATTGTCTGCGCCTAACTTGCCACAGGCGATCTGATGGATATGGACAACATCAACCACACTGATATCCGAAGCAAATGCCAGTTGTCCTAAAAAAATATTGGCGGATACGGGAACGGTAGGTGCAAGCAAACCTTCTTGCTCATCCGTTGCCAAGCTGGTTCCCGACTCTGTATCCTCGGGATAACTGACTGTTCCTTGAAGATAGGTTCGCAGTTCTATGGTATAACGCTGATGAAATTCAGCTAATGTCTCATCTTTTGAGACCATTCTTCCTCCCCATACGGAACTCCTGCTATCTTATCCTAGCGCAGTGAGGAAGAGCTTTGCGCTCTAAAGTAGTACTTGAGAAAAAGATGGGGAACAGGGGGAGGATGGGGAAGAAATTTCCCATACCCTCATGCATCGATCAATGCACTATTCTAGTCTTGTCAAGGTACTACTGCTAAGATTTATTACAATTTTCGCGATTTTGCATAAAACAGCCGTCATGTTTCTGAGATCTCTATAGAGCCACTCATTCATGAGGTGAATGTTATGAGTCAAGAATTTATTCACCGGGTTGTGGAATTGACGAACTTTCAGCGTAGTCAATTCGGTTTAGCTCCTTTGGTTGTTAATGCACAGTTGACGCAAGCGGCTCAAAGCCATACTGAAAATATGGCCTTTCAGGACTTTTTTAGTCATACTGGCTTAGATAATAGCTCTATTGGTGATCGCATCAGCGCTACCGGATATCAAGCTTCTACAGGAGCCGAAAATATTGCCGCAGGATATCAAACGCCAGAACAAGTAGTTGAGGGATGGATGAATAGTCCTGGACATCGAGCCAATATCCTTGATGCTAATTTACAGGAAATTGGAGTCGGTTACTTTTTTCTCGCTAATGATACCGGTACTGTTAACTACAATTCCTATTGGACACAAGTGTTTGGTACTCCTCGTAATGGTGTCGTAACCCCTGCACCTGCACCGACTCTAGTCAATCCAACTAGCCCTTTTACCCTGGGTTCCGATCTGAATGACCAAATGACAGGAACGGTTAGTAATGATACAATTTTTGCTCTAGGGGGAGATGATATTGCTCGAGGGAATAGTGGTAATGATTATGTCAATGGAAACTTAGGCAATGACCAAGTTGCCGGAGATTTGGGTAATGATTCTGTGCGTGGAGGTCAAGGGAATGATTTTGTGACGGGGGGAGAGGGGAATGATTTTGTTTTTGGCGATCGCCAAAACGATCAGGTTTTTGGTAATAATGGCGATGATATCCTCTACGGCGGCCAAAATGAAGATTACCTTGATGGCGGAGCAGGTAATGATATCCTCTATGGAGACCTGGGATCGGATGTTGTTATTGGTGGCACAGGAAACGATATTTTTGTCCTCCGTCCCGGTGCGCCAGATTTAATGTTTTACAACGATGCTGAGGATTATATTGGTTTAACTGGAGGGTTATCATTTAATAGTTTAACCTTCAATTCTGGCAGTGGAGAATTAGCCAACGCCACATTAATTTATCAAGCCGGAACGACGAATGTTTTAGCCATTCTCCCCAATGTTGCCCCGAGCCAGCTCGATCCAGGAGATTTTATTTTGGTTTAATAGAATTACCCGCCAGAAACCGGGGTTCTTAGAGAACTCCGGTTTGTCATATTCTATGCTAATATATAGGATCAATAAAATAATGAACAAAGTTATGGAAAACAATCCCGCAGGAACTCTAATTGAAATCGATTCAATGCTCCTGCAAGAAGCTCTTGCGTTGAGTAACTCTCCTACACCTACTGAGTTACTTGAAGCTGCTTTACAAGAGTATATTCAACGCCGAAGACAACTGAAAGTTGTTGAGTTGTTTGGGACGATTGATTATGATCAAGAGTATAACTATAAGCAACAGCGACAAATCTGATGAAGGTTCTGGTTGATACTTCAGTGTGGTCACTGGTATTGCGACGCAACACAACGAATAAAGTGAATGAAGTCGCTACCATTTTACAGGATTTAATTGCAGATGGACGAGTTGTCTTAGTGGGAGCAATTCGTCAGGAAATCCTTTCCGGGATACGCTACAAGGAACAGTTTAATCAATTGAAAGAGTATCTTCGCACTTTTCCAGATTTAGAGCTAACCCCTGAAGATTATGAGTTGGCCGCAGAGTTCTTTAATAGCTGTCGCAGCAAAGGTATTCAGGGTTCAAATACTGACTTTCTGCTCTGTGCTGCTGCTCATCGCCGTGGGTATAGTATTTTCACAACAGATAAGGATTTTGAGAATTTTCGACAATACATTCCCATTGTATTACTACAATAAGGGTTTCTCAAAAGCCAGGTCTTACTCAATAGTTTTGTTGTTGGGTTTCACTTGTCGTTCAACCTCCTATGGAGCAAGTTTTTAATCTGGGAAATGGCAGCTTCTGGAGTGTCTGCATGATAGAGGAGATCGGGAGAGAATTGGGAGAAAAAGGGATACGCTTGGGCATTATTGGTTAAGAGGATAACGGGTTTTTGATTCTTCAGAGCGAGGGCAACTTCGGAAGCGGTTCCGAGTCCCATTCCGCAGGCAATGAGGACATCGGAGGAGAGAGTGTTAATGTTATTGCGGGCATGGCCTAAATCGGTGAGAATGGCAATATCAACATCCTCAGAAATGCCAGTTTTATCAGCAGTGGGTAAGATGCCGATGGTGAGTCCTTGGGCAGATTTTGCTCCTTGAGATGCGGCTGCCATTACGCCTGCATTTCGCCCTCCGGTGAGTAAAATCCAGCCTGCTTGGGCAATGAGTTGACCGAGGGTATGGGCATGTTGGAGATCCCGTTGACTGGCTCCTGTGCCAGGGCCCATAATGCCAATGATGGTTTTTGTCATAGTTTATGTGTTGGTAATGGGTAACAGAAACTGGGTTTCTGCCCAAGTTTCTCGCTTGGTTACCAAGTTTGCTGAGAAACCCGGTTTCTTGGGACAGTTGGAAATGCTATATTCCAAATGATGAGCAGGAGATAACCAGATGATTTATGATGTTATTCTCAGGCAAGAAGATGATAAATATATTGCTCGTGCCAAAGAATGGCCGGAAGTCACGGTTGTCGAAAATAGCCGTGATGCTGCTATCAATCGCCTTAAATCCCAACTACTTGATTATCTAACGAATAAAGTTGAAGTGGTTCAAGTTGAGATTCCACTAACTACCAAGACTGGAAATCCTTGGCTAGACAAATTTGGATGGTTTCAGGATGACCCTACCTTTGACGATCTACAGGCGGAAATTGAATCGGACGGAGGCAGATCGTAACCTCAATGACGTTATACATTTTGGACAGCAATCATTTGAGTCTCTATCAACGAGGTCATAAACCCCTAGGCCAGCGACTACTGACGATTCAGGCTAATCCAATTGCCATCACTGTAATTAGTGTTGAAGAATTAATCCGAGGTCGTTTGGCACAAATTCGCAAAGCCAATAAACCTTAAGAACGAGTGTCTTCCTATTACTGGTTTACTAAGACAATCGAATTTTTACAAGATTTTACCTCGTATGGTCTCTCAGACGAACACCCTACCGATCGCGTTAAATCGGATTATTTGGAAATAGTTTTAAAATGTAGGGTGGGCAGACACTGCTCGCCCTATCTTTGCTAATGGTGATCGCCCAATCCCCTCAGAAAAGATTGTCGGGCTGCTAAAATATCGGTAATACCCATACACTCTTCTAATAAGCGCAAATTGAGAGTGGGTAAACATTGACTATCCTCGGCGCGATCGTATCCACTCAAATCCGATCGCAGCACGTAGAGCGAAAGGCGATCGTTTTGCCAAAACCAAACTTCTGGGATACTGAATCTACGGTACTTTTCCAATTTATCAATGCCACCGCTTCCCACACTTATGAACGCACCTTTCTTTCCCCAAGTTTCCGTTATTGTGCCGGTGTATAACGGTGAGGAGGACTTACCGGAATTGTTACAGGGGTTTCGGAACCAAACTTATCCCAACGATCGCCTAGAATACCTGATTGTCGATAATGGTAGCAGCGATCACACCTCGGAAATTCTCCAAGCTGCCGACTTACCCAATCTCAAACCCCTGAGTCAAACTGAGATCCAAAGTTCCTATGCAGCGCGAAACTTGGGCATTAAAACCGCTCAGTATGAGATTCTCGCTTTTACAGATGCCGACTGTCGTCCCCAACCGGAATGGTTAGCGAACCTGGTTAAACCCTTTGCCAAGCCAGACATTGGGTTATCGGTGGGCGAAATTATCGCGCTTCCCGGTAACACTCTACTGGAACAACACGCTGATCGCCAAGAAACCCTCTCCCAAAAACATACCCTCGCGAACCCCTTCTGTCCCTATGGACAAACAGCCAACTTAGCCGTGCGTCGCTCTATTTTCGATCGAGTGGGACTGTTTCGTCCCTATTTAAC
This sequence comes from Roseofilum sp. Guam, assembly GCF_017746735.1. Lineage (NCBI taxonomy): Bacteria > Bacillati > Cyanobacteriota > Cyanophyceae > Desertifilales > Desertifilaceae > Roseofilum > Roseofilum sp. Guam. The sequence goes on from NZ_JAGHZN010000012.1 coordinate 71,188, forward strand.
CACAGGAGGAGATGCAGATATCTGCTGGCGTATTTTGCGCGAAACTGATTGGAAACACGAATTTGTCCCCGATGCAACCGTTAAACATCGCCACCGTCGCACCCTCAAAGAGCTGCAAAAACAATGGTATCGCTATGGAAAATCGAACCGCTATTTACATCAACTCCATGGCGTAGACTTGATGCGTTCCCTAACGCTCAAAGAAACCCTCTATCGGATGACACGCTGGATGGTAAAAGAAGTCCCCCTCACCAGCGCCAAAATGCTTTTAGGGAGGGCCGATATTGTAGACTTAGTGAATACTCCTTTGGGGTTGTATATGTTCCAAGCCAGAACTCAAGGGCAAACATTTTCCGATCTGCCGGAAAATGCCCGCTATATCGAACCCCTCACCCCTAACTCCTAAACTATGCGTTCATATACCCTATTAGCGTGCGCGAAAATTAATTTATATCTGGAGATTGTCGGCGATCGCGCCGATGGTTATCATGAATTAGCGATGATTATGCAAAGTGTGGGTTTGTGCGATCGCCTGCACATCGAACCCTCTGGTACAGATACCATCCGCATCACCTGTAACCATCCCGATGTTCCCAGTGACTCTAGTAACTTAGCCTATCGTGCAGCGGAGTTAATGTGTTCCGAGTTTCCCGAAGCCTTCGCCCAATATGGAGGTGTCAATATTAGCATTGATAAACACATTCCCGTCGCTGCTGGGTTAGCCGGAGGATCGAGCAATGCGGCGGCTGTATTGGTGGGAATGGATTTGTTATGGAATTTGGGCTTAACTCAGGGAGAATGCGAACGGTTAGGAGAGCAGTTGGGGTCAGATGTGCCGTTTTGCGTTCGAGGGGGAACAGCTTTAGCTACGGGACGAGGAGAAAAATTATCCCCTCTGCCAGATCTAGATCAATTGTATGTGGTGTTGGCCAAGTATGAAAGCGTAAAGATTTCCACCGCTTGGGCGTATAAAACCTATCGCAACATCTATGAAGAGTCCTATATTCGCGACCCAGAACATATTGAAGCTTATGGTCAAAAAGTTCACTCTGGGCCGATAGTGAGGGCGATCGCCAGCAAGAATCATGCTATCATTACCGAAGAATTGCGGAATGATTTTGAAAAAATTGTTTTACCTGAATATCCCCAACTCGTCGCGCTCAAACAACAGTTTATAGAAGCCGGGGCACTGGGTACACTCATGTCGGGTTCAGGGTCTACCCTATTTGCCCTTACTGAATCTCAAGCGGAAGCTGACCGAATTAAAAGCGACATCGAACAACAATTAAATGACCCCGATCTCAACTTATGGGTCGCTCAGTTTTCACCAACAGGCATTAAAGTGAGTGACTAATAGGTACTCTAGCAATCATGATCAATAATAACGAATCAATTTCTGAACAGACGAGTAAACCGGCTATTTCTGCCAATGTTACCCCAGTGCGCTGTTTAACCGGCGCTCTGATGAGTGGGGCGATTACCTCATTTCTCTATTTCCTCTCCATGTCCATTATCGAGACATTTGCCAATAAGCCGCTCGCGACAAAAAATGCGATCGCCTTAAATATTGGTGCAGCCGTCCGCACCCTCGTCATGGGCATGGGATTATTAGCGACTGGCGTATTTGCTCTGACTACAGTCGGATTGTTAGCTCTAGCCATTCAACTCACCTTCCGTAAAAGCACTGTCAATTAATCCCCGCTTGAACGAAAAAGAATGCACTATTCTATATGAAACAGTCCACTACTAGAACTATCTGCTCCAGCTTTTATAGCGCTTCGCGAAGCGTGTGTTTACAATAATCTGTAGGGACTTTCTGGCCGGAAAGCCCCTACATGCGCCCTTATCTGTCAAGACTATAGCGCGCAGCGCTATACTATTCGCTGATCAGAACAAGAGGCTCTTTCTGGGGAATTTTTATCGTAATTTCCAGAGTTCCCCCTAATGCATTTACCACCTCCTGAAGTGTATTTAACTCCAGACATTCCCTACTTTCTAGTTTTGCTTTTCCGGGATGCGCTTCGGTAAAATATTGCTCTAACTCTTCCTCCGACAATCCTAACTTCTCTTGCAGATACTGGAAAGTCAGTTCTTCAAGATAAATTTTATTCGCTCTAGCTTTAATCCATTCCTGTCGTTCTGGAGAAAGTTTTGCTAACTCTGACGATAACGTTGTATAGTCTTTCATTATTCTTCTTCCTTCAGTTTTTCAAGATAGTTTTCATAACGTTGCTCTGCTATAGGAATATTTTCCTTATACCATCGCTTGTTACCCGTTTTATTGCCGCCAACCAGTAAAATAGCTTGTCGTTCCGGGTCGAACGCAAATAAAATCCGCCAAGGGTCTCCTTTATATTGAATACGAAGCTCTTTGAGATTCTTAATTGAAGAGACTTCAATAGTATCAACTCTCGGTCTGCCCAAAGACGGGCCGAATTTCATCAACAGAGTTAAAACTGAAAAGACTTCATCTTGGAGTTCTTGTGCCTGTTGATAAAACCAGAGCTTAAAATCGGGATCGAATATAACAATCCATTTCATAAACTATAACTCAACTCGCAGCAAAGTCAGTAAACTTCCGTTTATATTGAGATTATCGTTGGAGTTTTGCGGCAATTCCTTCTAAAGATAACGCTTGAGGGGGAGGAATTGTACAGACGGAACTGTTGCCATAACTATACTCAGGATCGTGAATCATGGCTAGAGTTTGATAGATATGGAAACGGTTAATTTCTTCCGGTAAAGTTAAGCCGAATTCTTTTAAACAATCCGCTAATTTGAATTGGTAGAAAAATATTTTTTCGCCCTTCGGTCGCTCAAAAAATCCCCAATTAAGTGCCATCCCAACTGCGGCACGATAGGGATCATTTTTTAATTCACCAAGGTTACGGGGCAGATCTTCAGGACTAATTGTATTTCCGGGGGTTCCTAGATAGGTATAGTTATTGGTTTTCATCGCTGACCAAAAATCCTGTTTATTTCGCCAATCTTGAATGATTTCGATGTTTACTCTAATATCGGGATCGCCCTGATAATATTCCCAAATTGAACTCATGGTGTGGTGAGAGTCAACCATATAAAATTGATTCCCCGGGCCTAAAACAACCGGTACTTTGCGCTGATTTACATAGTCTTCAACGGTTGCATATTCAGAAGATTCTCCGCGATCAATAACCTTTAAAACCGCGACCTGATATTGCACTTGATACTTACCCACCACGGGTTGTGTGGGATGCAAATCGGCGATCGCGATCTGGCATTCCAGAGTCGTTCTCAGTTCAGGAGGACGGGACGGACAAGGGGAAATTCTAGCGTCTGCGGATGGAGGAAGAACAATTGATAAACCCAAAACGGCTAGAGTCAGGCAGAAGAGCCAGAATTTTTGCACAGGTCAAACTCACCAAAAAATGCATACTCGTACAGAGTAATGGTGAGACTTTCATCTGTCAAATCAATTAAATCTTAAAATAATCATATTCCAAATGAAAGGGGAAAACCCAGTTTTCCCTATTCCTCACTCTCTTCCTCTACATTCAAAGTATCTTGATAGGGTAATTCTTCCCAGAGAACACGATAGACTTGTAGGGGATCTTTTTTACCTTTGACTTGTACAAGGGGTAAGCATTCTACAGGAATTTGATGCTGGTTCAAGTGGGCGAAAGTGCTGGCAGAAATGAGGATTTCATTCGCTTTAGCTTCACTACAAATACGACTAGCTACATTCATGGTATCGCCAATATGGGCATATTGAATCAGGCGTTCTGTGCCAATGTTTCCGGAAGCCACTCGTCCGGTATTTAAACCAATGTGAATATGAATGGGATGATGGTTACGACGTTGGCGCTGGATATTGAGCCGTCTAACAGCCCATTGCATGGAAATAGCTGCTTTGACTGCTCGTTCTGCATCATCTTCTCTTTGATAAGGTGACCCCCAGACGGCAACTAAAGCATCGCCAATATATTTTTCTAGGGTTCCTTCATAGGGGAAGACAATTTCTTCGACCATCATACTGAAGTATTCATTGAGCATCTCAATCACTGCCCGGGGAGACATGAGGGAAGACATTTGCGTAAATTGACTGACATCGGAAAATAGAGCTGTAACTTCTGTATCTACAATTTTGTTCAAGTTACCTTCTTCCCGTAGTTTACGGCTGACAGCTTTGGGAAAAAATCGTTCTAGCTTGTCCCGGAGAACGGCTTCGGATTCCATTTTCTGATAGAGTTGACTATGATCGATCGCGATCGCTGCCTGGTTCGCTAAAGCAGTTAAGAATTCTACATCTTCATCGGAATAGACATTAGCCAACGATAAATTATCCACGTATAACACCCCAATGACCGTATCACGAGGCTTGAGAGGGGCACAAATCGAGGCATGAATACATTGACTAATGACCGAATCAGAATCACTAAACCGACGGTCCATTTGGGCATCTGCCGTCATAATAGTTTGTTGTTTTTCACAAACATAATTTGTGATTTTCTTACTATAAAATTGATAGTCTGCATGAATACCGACTTGAGAATGTACCGCTTTAACTTGCAGCTTTTCAGTTTGCGGATCGATCAACAAAATAGCAGCGCGGTCAATCTGCATTAAATCCAACAGAATTTCTAAGATTTTTTTGAGTAACTTATCGAGTCTTTTGGGATAGGAGAGTTGTTTACTAACTTCTAACAAAAGTTTGAGTTTATCTTCTTTCCGTTTTTGTTCATCCTGTTCTCGCAATTTGAGTACGGTTAAGCATTGTTCTTCATCGGACAATAACTCAGGTATTCCCACGTTGCCTCGATCGAGAGAAAATTCTTTAATAATAGTGCGATGTTCCTCTGGATCTAAACCCGTGTCTTCTTCAACAACTTCCAGTTGGTCTCGATATTGAAAGCTGATTTTACCGCAGCGAATGATATCCTTATCCTTGAGTAATTTACTGTCAATTCGACTTTCATTAATAAAGGTATGATTACTGCTATTGAGGTCGCACATCTCAACCCCACTCGGTGTCCAGTGAATTTCGGCATGATGGCGGGAAATACTGGCGTGACTAATCACGATCAGGTTATCGAGCGATCGCCCCAGGCTATTGATTCCCCAACGCAGTTCATATAATTTTTCATCCTGACTATGGGGAGCGTAGATTAAGTACGGCATAGTGTTTTCATGCGGGATGATAAGGGATAAAATAAAGCCCGGAACAGACTTTAATCAAGTTTGAGGTGATTTTTATACTCAAGTATAGGCGATTTAAATAGCTTTGGCAAACAGGGTATACTGACGTATGGGTTGAGCATATCGATGGCTGATGTTTAGGGATGAATTACCTTGATACATAAGGGCATGAATTACGGATTTATAGCCTAACTTTTGGGCAATTTGATGACATTGCCACACCAAGAAACTCCCTAGCCCAGCGTAATCTTTTCGGGGCAAGATAGCAACGGTTTTCAGAATCACAGTCTTAACAGGTAAGTTCCGTTGTCTTAGGCAAAAATCCGGAAGAGCAAATAAAAAACCAACAATTGCGTTTCCTTGCTGCGCTAATACTACTAATTCTGGGTTAATGTAGCTACGGACTGGGTTATACTGCTCGATAAATTCGGACTCTGAGAGGGGTGTATATAAGAAATTTCGCGCAAATGCAATTCTAGAAACATGATAAATTTGACGGAGTTCTTCTTCCCACTTGTCCAAATTCAGGGGGCGAAGGATAATGTCGAGTTTTTTCAGGCGATCGCCGACTCGCTCTAAGCGACGATCGCCTTGATTTAAATCAGTGACTAAGGCAGAATAATAGCCAGCTAAAGGACTAAATCCAGCCTCTAGAATCTGTTCAACATAGTCTGGAGGATTGTCAGGTTCGAGAAAGAAAGCGGGATGCTCTCCTCGATCGGTAATCCAGCGATAATTGCGCCAAGTATTGCCATCAATAGGCGCAACGGCTAAAGTGCAATGGTGTTGCCCTAAAATCTTTAGACTACGACTCAATAAAGCTTTAGCGCTTTGACGATCTTGGGCAGCATAATGGCCAATTAATCCAAGGTTTTTTTGACCATAATTTGGCGTATTTTTCCACCAGAGGGAACAGCGGGCGACTAAGGTTTGATTGTGCAAAATTACCAGATGTATATCCGGTTTATGTTGCTTCAATTCAGTTGCACTGAGAGCAGAAATTCCGTCAACACTGGCTAAGATCTCTAGCTCAGATTCTCGATCAATTAAACGATAATCATACATAGAAAAATGCCCTTTACCCATGACCCATTACCCAAATGTTTAAGCTAATTGCCGATCCCAAAGCAACGATCGCCGATCGCCCGATCCACATCCACGTCTCATCTAGATTCCGGCAACTCCCTTGTAGGAGAGCAAAGACAATGGCGATTGGCCCCATGATCATGAATCCTTCTCCAGCATAGGCGATCGCCTGGCTGTCCCAGCCTTGAATCCATAAAAAAGGGACAAAAATTAACACCCATCCCTTCACCACAGAGCGCCCAATAAACCGCCAATTCGGTAATTGAGGATGAAATTGAGGTACAGCAATATCAATGATGGCTAGATGAGCCGCAAAGGCTAAGGTATAGGGATAAAAACAAAGGGTTTCACCCATTATTTTACCCAGTAATAACCATAAAATCCCGGTTGAGCCAATACTCAAAACTGCTCGCATGTCATGGCGACGTTCCTGGTATTGTTGAGTCCAAGGACAGAGTAAAGAATAGGCTAAAAATAGGATAACTGGAGCAATAAACCAGCGCCAATCTGCCAATACCCAAGTTAAATATCCGAACCAAGCACTCCCTAAAACAGCGCTATCATTGAGGGTCGTTCGGTGTCGCCAATTGAGGGTTAATAGGCCCACAATGAGGGTGAGAATGAGACGAAAACTGAGAGAGGGAATATCCATGGGCAGGAATAACTTTAACATGATCAATCCGCCGATGGGAATAAAGATATTATCTAATCCTTGCCAGGCGATCGCCTCTAAAACCATCACTTGCAAGCCTAGAATCACCGCAATTAATAGGCTTTCGGCTCGTCCTGTCTCCGTGAGCAGCAGTAAAGGAACATGGGTACTTAAAAAAGCTACTGTGAACAAGGCGATCGACCCTTCCGCACTTTTGTGTCCCTCCGAGGTACTATAGGTGTGCAATCCATAGCTCACCCCAATGAGTGCGGCAACTGCATCCCCAAGTGTCAGAAGGAGCATGGGAATCAGATAGTAGACCCAATTCCCTTGGGACAAGGTAAAAACCAAGGCAACTGAAAGGGGAAAATACACTTCTCCCCACGAGCTACGAGCTACGCCATCCGTTACGCTGCCCAACCGTTGATGAAAGTAGGGGATAAACTTAATACTACATAAAAAGGCGATCGCGCCCATAGCCAAGCCAATTACCGGCAGGGGCGAATCAAATAACCAGGGAAAGCTTAACGTTACTAACCCCATGCCCACATGAAGTAATTTACGCACCCATTCTGGATGTGGAGAGTACCGGTGCTGATACTCTCGCAACAGGAGCATCAAGCCGGCGAGAATCGATAAGACGAACAGTACACTCACCCAAGGAGGAAACATGGGGATTGATAGCGCTTCGCGCTAGGGAATAGGGAAAAAGTAGGTTTTACCGTATATCAATTGAAAATTAGAACTGAAAAATGATTTTATTTTAATTCTTCCGATGATTATTATCCAACTCAATCCTTGTGCCTGCCCATTGGAGCTTATTGCGGAGGGTGCGATAGTAGGAATGGTTTTCTTCGAGGATAATAAATTTGGCTTGATAATCAGCCATTCGCACATCAACACGATGACCTGGCCAAATGGCTGTACCCATGACTCCATCTGTCCAGAGTTTGGTACTTAAATCGTAGTCTGCTAGGGGCCAAACACTGACGATGCAGCCAGACGGAATAACAATAGGACGACTCGATAAACTTAACGGACAAATGGGAGTCACAGTCATGGCCTCCATTCCTTCATGAATGATCGGTCCATTGGCAGAGAGATTGTAACACGTTGAACCCGTGGGAGTGGAGACCAATAAACCATCCCCTTGATATTGATCGACGACTTCCCCATCGATCTCAATCTCTAGCTTCGAGGTAATCATGCGGTCATGGGAAGCCGGTTTAATGCAGATTTCATTCAACGCCAAAAAGCGATCGCTCACCGGAGGGATAAACCGCTGATTGCCTTCATAAACTGCTGCTTGGAGCATCATACGTCGTTGTATGGCGTAGCGATCGCCTTGCAACCGTTCCCAAACCCGTTGCGTATCATAAAAATTATCTGCCGACTCCGTTAAAAAACCTAAATTTCCCCCAATATTCACCGCTAAAATCGGGATCCCTTCGGCTGCCAACTGTCGAGTGGCTGCCAGTGCCGTGCCATCTCCCCCCAAAACCACTGCCAGATCAATGGGTTCAGTCGCTGAAGCCAAAAATACAGGATATGGATTATCTTTAGCCCCCGATGGCCCCATCAGTACTCGACAACCCAAAGCATCCAACTCTTTCGCGCATCGTTCTGCCCATTTACGACTATCCGGGTCTCCTGCTTTATGGGAAATAATGACCTGTTTGAGTTCCACGATTCAATGAATAATTAACCTGAGTTCGGGATAAGCGATCGCTAGAAAATAATGAATACGAGCATCGGGTACGCTGACTTGTGAGAAATTATCAGCCTGATCCCTTCTCATAACTACCAGCTTAGAAGAACGGTTCTGCTATGTCGATGACTTTTGTCAAATATTTGAACCGGCTTAATTAACCATAGTAATTGAATCTCCTTCGACTAGCATTGATTGCTCCCAGATTTGAGTCCATCGCCCCACAGTAAAAATGCCTCACTCACGTTAAAATAAACCTGAATTACATCAGGTCAGGTGAGAGAATGGCACTAATTATCACAGGTAAGAAGCTAATTCGAGACTTAGAGAGCGAAGGCGCACTGGGCATGTATGTCCCCCTAGAAGGAGGAGAGGAAGGACGCTATATCCGCCGCGTCCGTGCAGCCGGTTATACACTACTGTCCCTAGACGCAAGGGGTTTAGGAGATTTATCTGCTTATTTAACTGGAGTGCATGGGGTACGTCCTCCCCACCTCGGTAAAAAGAGCAGTGGTAAAAAAGCCGCTGTCGGTGATGTCTACTTTATTCCACCCATTATTCAAACCCAACTCGCTCAACTGCCTGCCAAGTCAAAGGGGCTACTGTTGTGGATTATCGAAGGTCATATCCTATCGTCAGAAGAACTCGGTTATCTAGCGGCGTTGCCTAGTCTAGAACCTAAGGTAAAACTGATTGTGGAATTAGGAGGCGATCGCGATGTTCGCTGGCTTCCTCTAAAACAAGCCCTCTAGAAAAAACGGTTTACCCATTACCCATTATCTACCCGCGCCAAGCGCTATCTATCAAGGAGATCATATCTATGGCAGAAGAGATTCTAAAAAACCGCGACTATACTCTAATTATCGACAAAAGTAATAGTATGTCGCTGCAAGATCAACCGGGAGGTAAAAGTCGGTGGCAAGCGGCCCAAGAATCTACATTTAAGGTAGCCCAATTCTGTGAAAAACTCGATCCAGATGGAATTACCGTTTATTTGTTTTCCGCTAACTTCCGCCGCTATGATAACGTCACGGCTAGTAAGGTAGAACAAGTTTTCCAAGAAAATACTCCCTCTGGAGTCACTAAGTTCGATCAAGTGCTTGAACATGCCCTCAATAATTATTTTGAGCGTAAAGCGGCTGGTCAAGCAAAAGAAAACGGAGAAACGTTTTTAGTGATTACCGATGGTATTGAAGGAGAAGAAGAAAAGAAAGGTGCCATTGCCTTAATTCGAGATGCCTCAAGCAAAATTGACCGCGATGAAGAGTTAGCTATTTCTTTTATCCAAGTAGGCAAAGATCCCAAAGTAACCGAGTTTCTTAAGGCTTTAGATGACCGGATGGTTGAAGTCGGTGCGAAATTCGACATTGTGGATACTGTTATCATGGAGGAAATGGAGTCCATGACCCTGACAGATGTATTGATGAATGCTATCTATGATTAGGGTTAGAGATTAGGGGATCATTGATCTCCTAGTGTATTGGGGAGGTTAGGTAGACAATGAGTTCTATTGATGATTTCTTGAATGAGTTGAAGGTTCAACATCAGCAGAGACAGCCCGGAGATCGCCAGCCTCCCCCTCTCGATCGCTTTCCTCAGCAGAACCAAGAGAATGAACCAATGGATGATTTGCTCTCTGATATTAAGTCTGGGTTTGTACATGGGAATGATGTAGAGGGAGAGGAAGTTGGGTTAGATGAGCTTCGCCAACGGTATCAGCAAGGAAAAAAAGCAGCTACTGCGGAGTCTCAAACTTCAGAATCGGATTTAGACGAGATTCGCCAACGGTATCAACCCGAAAAACAATCGCCTACTGCGGACTCTGAAGCTTCAGAATTGGATTTAGAACAGATTCGACAACGTTACACGGTGCAAAAACAACAGGGTTCTGAACACTCGAGTGGTAAAGAACAAGATTTAGAGCAGGTACGTTTAAGGGCGATGCAAATGCGATCGCAACGGGAAGCGGCAAAAGCTTCGGCTGCTCAGACGGATGATGTACTCGATAATATGCGCGATCGCTATATCCAAAATCGTGCCATTGAACGCCAAAAACGAGAAGCGGCTCAACAGGAAGAAAAAAAACGCCGCCAGCAACGAGAATCTCTCAAACCTCGTGCCAGGGAATGGTTGGCACGGCTCGATACCTACTCTGATGAGGGCTTTTGGTTTGATAGCTTTGCTCAAGGATATAGCGATCGCCTAGAAGCTGCTCTGGACTATCTACAAGCTCTGGAAGAATAGGGATAGGGAGATAGGGGGTTTTAATCCGATGATTAAAATTAAATCTCATTAGAGATTATTTGTACTACACAATATTTCTGTTATACTACAAATAATCTCACCTTAACTCTAGACCCCAATTTCAAGCAATTGAGATCTAGACTTTATCTATTGTGATTGTACACTTCCCCATTTTGGCCACAAGGCCTTATCTTAAAAGGGTGACTCAACTGTACCCTGCCCTAAACTCGATCGGGGATCGCCGCTGGTTCAAGCTTATCTGCGGGGCCAGTTACCAACATATCCCTGCTATTCGTAACCTAACGTTGGCTTACACCCTCGCGGGAGCCGACTGTATTGATGTGGCGGCCGATCCAGCCATTGTCGCCGTAGTTCAAGAGGCCATCTTTGCCGCCCGTAAACTCAAAACCGAAACCTGGCAACGCCAACTCGGTCAACCGGGCAAAACCCACGATCCCCTAATCATGGCTAGCCTGAACGACGGAGAAGATCCCCATTTTCGCAAAGCCGAATTTGACCCATCGTCATGTCCCCCAGACTGTCCCCGCCCCTGCGAAGCCGTCTGTCCTGCGCAAGCAATCCAACTGGCCATTCATCCAGAAATTGGTGTGATTGACCAACGTTGCTATGGTTGCGGCCGGTGTATCCCCATTTGTCCCCACAACCGAATTGTGACTCGCTCTTACATTTCCATGCCTCAAACCCTTGTTCCTCAACTTGTCGAGGCAGGGATTGATGCCTTAGAAATTCATACCCAGACCTCCCATTATACAGACTTCAAGCGTCTTTGGCAAGCGATCGCACCGCACACGGCATCTCTGCGGTTAATCGCCATTAGCTGTCCAGACGGCGATCGCCTCATCGACTATCTATGGTCTCTCCATGAACTCGTTCACCCCCTCCCCTGTCCTGTAATCTGGCAACTGGATGGTCGTCCCATGAGTGGGGACATCAGCTCCGGAACCACCCACCGCACCATCAAACTCGCCCAAAAAGTTATGGAATCCGGATTTCCAGGAGCCTTACAACTGGCAGGAGGAACGAACGACTATACCGTTCCCAAGCTCAAAAGCCTAGGACTCTTGGGAACCCCAGAGACAAACAAGCTTGGATCGCCCTCATACCCATTGACCGATCCAAAATCCCCCATTATAGGTGTTGCCTATGGTAGTTATGCTCGTGTCTTACTCTCTCCCATTTTGGAACCCTTGGAGCCATCGGAAACCCAAACCGATCAATCTTTCCAGGGATTGGCCTATCCCCATATAGAAGACCATCCTGACCTTCTCTGGGCTGGGGTCAAGTTAGCCCATACCCTAATCTCTCAACTCAAACCCCCGCCCCCCTAAGCCAATCCTATTCCCCTATTAAATATCAATTTTATGAACGCTTTTGAACTGCCTCGGATACCTGAATCCTCCAACGCTCAAATGCCCAAACAACCCTCGATGGATATGGCCGACGACTTAAAGCAATTGCTCGACATTTTACCGGTGACCATCCGCCACAATTTAGACAACCATACCAACTGCGGTCAACTGATTGAAGTTGTCCTGGATTTAGGTCGTCTCCCAGAGGCTCGATTTCCCAAACAAGCAGCTGAGTATATTACCGACACTCCCGTAAGCCGAGAAGATATTCAATACTGTTTAGATCGAGTCGGTCACTTTGGTGGCGATAACCGGGCGGGTATCGAACAAACCCTGCATCGGATCAGTGCCATTCGCAACCGTACTGGAGACATTATTGGCTTGACCTTACGGGTGGGTCGAGCCGTCTTTGGCACGATTGGTATGATTCGGGATTTAGTCGAGCGTGGACAATCGATTCTAATGCTGGGTCGTCCCGGTGTGGGCAAAACTACGGCGCTGCGGGAAATTGCCAGGGTATTGGCCGATGAACTTGATAAGCGCGTCGTGATTATCGACACCTCTAATGAAATTGCGGGTGATGGAGATATTCCCCATCCTGCGATCGGTCGCGCTCGACGGATGCAAGTGGCTCGTCCCGAACTTCAGCATCAAGTGATGATTGAAGCCGTGGAAAACCACATGCCCGAAGTGATTGTGATTGATGAAATCGGCACGGAACTAGAGGCCTTAGCCGCTCGGACGATCGCCGAACGGGGAGTCATGTTAGTGGGAACCGCTCACGGGAATCAACTGGAAAACCTGATTAAAAACCCGACTCTTTCCGATTTAGTCGGTGGCATTCAAGCCGTTACCCTAGGCGATGATGAAGCTCGGCGACGAGGGTCACAAAAAACAGTTTTAGAGCGCAAGTCCCCCCCTACGTTCGAGATTGCCATTGAAATGCAAGAGCGTCAACGGTGGATTGTCCATGAACAAGTTGATGACATGATCGATGGTTTATTGCGCGGCCGACAACCGACTCCCCAAGTGCGTACCGTCAATGAGCAAGGGGAAGTGGTGATTAGCCATGAAACCACAGAAAATGGGTTAGCCATTCAACGGCCTACAGGTCGCCGTTCTGGTCATCATGGCCAATCTAATCATCTCACTCCAGTGCCTTTATCTAATAGTGCGGTAGGAGAGACTCAAGGGTGGTCAAAGGCTCAGGGGGTCAAGGGTTGGCGCAGTCAGGGTCATATGTTCCCGGTCTCCAATGATTCTAAATATGCTTCTTTTCCGCAAGCGGTTTCCCCAGAGCAAGAGTCGTTTCATCAGATGTTGGAAGATTCCTTTAGTCGCACTGGAGAACAAGAGCGACCTACCGGGCCTAATGGAGAGGATTGGCCGTTGCATATCTACCCCTATGGGATTAGTCGCCATCAATTGGAGCAGGTGATTCGCACGTTGAATATACCGGTATTGCTGACCAAGGATATTGATGGTGCGGATGCGGTGTTGGCGTTGCGATCGCATCTGAAAAACCAAGGGAAACTCAAACAAATGGCCAGATCCCGCCATCTACCGGTACATACGCTCAAGTCGAACACGGTTCCCCAGATGATTCGCACCCTGCAACGACTGCTAGATCTCGATACCTCCCATGTCAATGAGGCGATCGACTTAAATCTCTTTGCCCACAGTGGTGCAGAAGATGAGTTAGAAGCTCTCGAAGAAGCACGTTTGGCTGTAGAACAGATTGTGATTCCCAAGGGACAACCGGTAGAACTGCTGCCCCGCTCTGGAAAAGTTCGCAAGATGCAACATGAGCTAGTGGAGCATTATCGGCTCAAATCCGATAGTTTCGGTGAAGAACCCAATCGCCGTCTACGGATTTATCCGGCTTGAGGCTTACAGTGCTTTACTTGCGTTATGGAAGGCAGGGTTGAATGTTCAAAACCTTGTACACAAGTAGGGGCAAAAAATTTTTTCCCTACTGCCTATTGCCTAGCGCTTCACGCTATAAGTCAGACAGGAGTAAGATCTCAAAACTCAACCTTACTCCTGCTTGACTGATTAAAGCAACTGATGATATAGTTGTAAACCGGTAGGTAAATAACCTATTTCCCATCAGTTTCACCTGGAGAGGTGGCCGAGTGGTTGAAGGCGCGACACTGGAAATGTCGTTTAGTGGAAACGCTAACGAGGGTTCGAATCCCTCTCTCTCCGTTTTAAATAAAACTTACCCAAACTAGAGTCTCGCTTTCGTGAGCGCGATCGCTCAACGGTTATTTACACATATTTCAAACAAAGTTTTTTTACTATAGTCAATTCAAATAACAGTGAGACATTTTTGTAGGGGCTTGCATATTTTTCGCCCCTACATTTACCGTTATTGTAGACTCTCTTAGAGTGTCTCAGTGTTAATCAAATCAACTATAGCGTTTCTCTCTTCTATGAGGTACAGCTTGAAGCCTTAGAACCTAAGCTATACAAGCTATTGCAAAGCAAGCCTAGCGCGAAGCGCTATATATCACCCTAAGCCTTTCTACGCTTCGCTGAACGACGGGGTTTCAGACCCAAAATTTTCGATGATTTTTGTGAAAATCATGATATGGTTAGTGTTTGGGGTTTAAATCCTCCAGGGCGCGTTAGCCCCTGATCTTGGCCAGTCTGTCATCAAGTCCCACTTAGGACTGCCAGAACTGGCTAAAAGGAAGTGGTGTAAAGGTCGTAAAAATCAAGACAGGTTCGCTAGACTGGAGATTAACGTCAGGGTAAAGAAAGAGAAACCCATGCTCAATAACATGGGAAGAACTCAATCCTCACCCCATCACTCAATCAGAAGGGAGATCCAAACACTGTGGCCAAAAAAGAAACCGCACAAGTACCAGAAAAAACAGACAATCCCGTAGAGGTTACCCAGAAATTTCTGCAAGGAACGCAAGACGAACTGCAAAAAGTTGTTTGGCCTTCTCGCCAACAACTAATCAGTGAGTCTGTTGCTGTAATGTCCATGGTTGGATTATTTGCCTTCCTGATCTTTGCAGTCGATAAACTATTTATTTGGACAGCCAGTCAGGTATTTTGATCATGGTATCAGAGGAGTCTTTCGAGTCTAACCCCAGAGAAACAGACCTCCAGGAAACCGACAACAAACCGGCTGAAAAACCGAGATGGTATGCTGTACAGGTTGCTTCCGGTTGTGAAAAGCGGGTTAAAAATAACCTCGAACAGCGTAAGCAAACTCTCAACGTAGCTAACCGCATTCTGGAAGTTAAAATTCCGGAAAAATCAACGGTTCAATTCCGTAAGGGAGGAAAATCTCAACAGACGGTAGAAAAAGTCCTTCCTGGGTACGTCTTGATCCATATGGTTCTGGACGATGAAACTTGGCCTGTAGTCAAAAACACCCCCAATGTGATTAACTTTGTAGGGGCAGAACAAAAACGTCGCTACGGTCGAGGACGAGGGCATGTTAAACCCCTTCCCCTGAGTCCAACAGAAGTCGAGCGTATGTTCAAACAGACCCAGGAAGATAAAACAGTGGTCAAAATTGATATGGCCCCTGGTGACAAAATCCTGGTTTTATCTGGACCATTTAAAGATTTTGAAGGAGAAGTGATTGAGGTGAGTCCGGAACGGAGCAAACTCAAAGCCCTCCTTTCTATTTTTGGTCGAGATACCCCAGTTGAACTAGAGTTCAATCAAGTGGAAAAACAATAAAGTCAATTTAGGATGATTGCCAATGGCTAAAAAAGTTGTTGCTCTGATTAAATTAGCTTTACCTGCAGGTAAAGCTAACCCTGCACCTCCAGTTGGTCCCGCACTGGGTCAACATGGGGTGAATATCATGATGTTCTGCAAAGAATATAATGCGAAAACAGCCGATCAACCTGGAATGGTGATTCCCGTTGAAATCTCTGTTTATGAAGACCGCAGTTTTACCTTTGTTCTCAAAACCCCTCCTGCTTCGGTGCTAATTAAAAAAGCGGCCAAAATTGAGAGAGGTTCTGCCGAACCCAACAAACAAAAAGTAGGAAGTATTACCCGCGCCCAACTGCAAGAAATTGCCCAAACCAAAATGCCTGATTTGAATGCTAATGATATCGAGGCAGCTATGAATATTGTGGCCGGAACTGCCCGAAATATGGGAGTCAAAGTGGTGGACTAGAAGAAGTTTTCTTCTTGTGCTATCATAATAAAATTGTCTACTCTTAAGACAACTGTAATTGAACTAAAGCGGGGGAGAAGTCAAACCTTCGTTACCCACCCCAGGAGATCCAAAAAAACATGCCTACAAAGCGATCGCGTAGACTGCAAGAGCTGTACAAAAAAGTAGAAGAGCGGCCCTATGAACCCTTAGAGGCCATCCAGTTACTCAAAGAGACAGCCACAGCCAAATTCCCAGAGTCGGCAGAAGCCCATATTCGCCTAGGAATTGATCCAAAATATACTGACCAGCAATTAAGAACGACTGTAGTTTTACCTAAAGGAACAGGGCAAACGGTTCGAGTCGCTGTTATTGCTAGAGGGGAAAAAGTCTCAGAAGCCTCCAGTGCTGGAGCAGATGTCTTTGGTTCGGAAGAACTGATTGATGAGATCCAAAAAGGACGTATGGACTTCGATCGCCTCATTGCCACTCCAGACATGATGCCTAAAGTGGCAAAACTCGGTCGTTTACTGGGGCCCCGTGGGTTGATGCCTTCACCGAAAGCGGGAACAGTAACCTTGGATGTGGCTCAAGCCATTTCTGAAGTCAAAGCGGGTAAACTCGAATTCCGGGCAGACCGTACCGGGATCGTCCATATCCTATTTGGTAAAGCCGCATTTAGTGCGGAAGATCTCTTGGAAAACCTCAAAGCCATCCAGGAAACGATCGATCGCAACAAACCGTCTGGTGCTAAAGGCCGATACTGGCGCACCGTTTATGTTTGTGCCACTATGGGTCCGCCCATTGAGGTCGATACTTCCCTCTTACGAGACCTCAAAGTTGGTGAAGCTGCCTAACTTGTGCAACTTGCAATGCATCTAAAACTCTAAACCTCTGAATTTTTTATATCGATTCAGCCCAAGATAGCAGGTGCTTACTGCTTAATTTCCTGCCGAGGCCCATCGAAAGTGTTCTTTAATTTCCCATTACCAGGTCAGTCTAGTCTGGTTGGGTCGATCATTTTCGCTAGCAACGCCCCGGCTACCCCGTCGGGGCGTTGCTTTTGGGCAACTAATGCCAAAGTCGGAGTAATGTCTGACTCAGACCATGGAGGTAACACATCAATGGGGAGAACCCTAGAAAATAAAAAGGCGATCCTCGCCGAACTTCAAGAAAGCTTGAAGGATGCCCAACTCGCTGTTGTCATTGACTACAAAGGTCTGTCTGTTGCTGAAATCACTGATTTACGGCGACAACTGCGCCCAACAGGAACCACCTGTAAGGTAACCAAGAATACCCTGATGCGTAAAGCCGTAGAAGGGGATGAAGCTTGGGAACCGATGAAGGAGTTCCTTACCGATGCTTCAGCCTTTCTGCTGGTTAAAGACGATATTGGTGGGGCAATTAAAGCCTACCAAGGCTTTCAAA
The DNA here is from genome assembly GCF_017746735.1 of Roseofilum sp. Guam. Classification (NCBI taxonomy): domain Bacteria; kingdom Bacillati; phylum Cyanobacteriota; class Cyanophyceae; order Desertifilales; family Desertifilaceae; genus Roseofilum; species Roseofilum sp. Guam. Next base: position 88,983 of record NZ_JAGHZN010000012.1, read on the forward strand.
AAGCCACCAAGAAAACCCTTCTTCGGGGTGGAGTCATGGAAGGCCGTGCCCTCTCCGAGGAAGAGATTAAAGCCATTGGTGACTTGCCCTCTAAAGAGGAACTTATTGCTCAAATTGCTGGGGCAATCAATGGTGTGGCGACCAAACTGGCGGTTGGAATTAATCAAGTTCCATCCTCTATTGCCCGTGGCCTTCAGGCCTACGTGGACAAAGAAGGAGGGGATGCTGGCAGTGATGCTGCTTAGAATCCCCTTCACCCGATCGTAAATGACTAATACGGAGTATACCTAACTATGTCTGCTGTTACTGACGAAATTGTTGAAAAGCTGAAAACCCTTTCTCTGCTCGAAGCTTCTGAATTGGTTAAGCAAATCGAGGAAGTCTTTGGGGTGAGTGCTGCGGCGACTGGTGGCATGATGATGATGGCTCCTGGCCCTAATACTGCGACTCCGGCTGAGGAAGAAGTAGAGAAAACTGAATTTGATGTGGTTCTGGAAGAAGTTCCTGCTGATAAGAAGATTGCCATTCTTAAAGTGGTTCGTGCCCTTACTGGCTTGGGTTTGAAGGAAGCCAAGGAAATGGTGGAATCTGCGCCTAAACCGATTAAAGAGGCAGTGGCTAAGGATGCGGCAGAAGATGCTAAGAAGCAGCTTGAGGAAGCAGGCGCTAAAGTTAGCGTTAAATAGAGAACCATTGGCCTGAATTGATATACTTTGAGGGGGGATTCAATCCCCTCTTTTCTTTGGTTGAGACTCTCATTTTCTCTCTTTAGGCTTTTTGTATGACGACTCGCAATCCGGTTTTACTCATTCATGGCATTGATGACACTGGAGCGGTGTTTAGGAAAATGGCTGCGGTGTTAGAGCGTCAAGGATGGTTGACTCATGCCCTAGATTTAGTTCCCAACAATGGCAAAGTGGGTTTAGATCGATTAGCTGAACAGATTCAAGGGTATGTAGAGCGAACGTTTAGCCAAGATACACGCCTCGATATAGTTGCCTTTAGTATGGGCGGAATCATTAGCCGGTACTATTTACAGCGCTTGGGAGGGTTAGAGCGATGCGATCGCTTCATTACGTTATCGTCTCCCCATCATGGTAGCTTAATGTCCTACGTGCGACAAAATCCTGGCTGCTTGCAAATGCGCCCCAAGAGCCAGTTTTTGCAAGATTTAAACCGAGATTTCGATCAACTGAACTCCGTTCAATTTACCTCCATTTGGACACCCAACGATTTAATGATTTTGCCTGCTAAAAGTTCCAATGTTCCTGTGGGGAAAAACATCACGGTTCCTGTTCTGATTCATCCTTGGATGTTAACGGACGATCGCATCATTGAGTTAGTGGGTCAATACCTGAAGAAAACAGGAGTGGGTTAGGACAGTTACAGCGCTTTGCTTGCCTTATGAGGGACAGTGTTGAATCTTCTCTGTCGATGTACCAGAACCCTATTCCCCAGCGCAAAGCGATCGAATTCGGTTACATCGTTGTTCATAAATGGAATCACTGAGAACGGGAGAGAGCCGATCGCTAGAAATCGCAGTTTGTAGATCGATCCAAGATTTACAGCCGCCATAACTCGCATCATAGGGCACGATCGCCGGTTCTGGTAAGCGATAAACCCTTAGTAGGAGAAGAGAGAGCGGTTTTTGAGGCTTCCAGCGCAGGCGATCGCCGATAAAGTCTTCAGTCCAAATCTGTTCGGCAAACAAGTTGTGAAATAATTCCTGAATTTGCTCCGGTTCCGTGAGTTCTAAAACATCGGTAACCTTTGCCCCACTACTAATAGTAATTTTATCAGGATGCCATCCAGAAGGAACCGGCTTAACTTGAGCCGCATAGACCGGTTTGAGCAAAGAAGGTTTTTGATGCTCATAAGTCGGATAGAGCCACACCCAATCCCGATCTACCTGAAAGCGTTTTTCGGTTTCTTGAATGCCTCCTTTGCGCCAAAGGCAGATGATTTCGCCCGTTTCTAAGGCTTGGATGGCGATCGCCCATTCTTTTAAGGCACGAGTTGACAACACCATACTTAATTGATCCTCAAATGAACTTACGGAATCGGTAAACGGACTACAAACGTTGTGCCTTGGGTCGCGTCAGGTGGATAGGCGGCTGGACTAAAAACGTTCAGCCTTCCCTGCATTTGTTCGGTTAAATCTTTGGCGATCGCCAAACCTAAACCCGTTCCAGGAATCTCTCCTTCAGCTTGAACCCCTCGATAATGGCGCTTAAACACCTCGGGGAGATCCTCTTGGGGAATCCCTGGGCCGGTATCACTAATGGCCATCAACAGTTGATTTTGAGTCTCGTGAGCCGTGACCTGTAGATAGATCGTTCCTGGAGCGGGGGTGTATTTAATTGCATTTTCTAAAAGATTATTCAAAACTTCCGTCAACGCCGTGGGATCGACTTCAATGAGCGGTAAATTAGCCGGCATTTGACAATTGAGACCCAATCCCTTTTCTTGAGCGATCGCCTCAATAGACGGTAAAAGAGCGTCTAAAATGTCTTCAATGGCGCACGATTGAAGCGTGAGGGAAATCTCACCTAGGGAAGCCGGAAGTTGAGGTACAGAGGAAGGACTTGCACTCAACAGTCGTTGTTCTGAAAGATTCTCCCCATTCAGAGTGTTTCCCGACACTTCTAGAGAATCCATCGATTGGTTAAAATGTTGCAGCAAATCCTGGAGGCGAGTACTTTCGCGCAGAAGATTTTCGGCGATCGCCCGATTCGGATCGGCAGCAGGCAATCGTTTGAGCAGCAGTTTCCCAAAAGTTCGCAGAGCGGTTAGAGGATTACGGAATTGATGGAGAAAATTATGGAACAGTTCATGACGCTTCGTTTGCAGCTTACTCTGTTGTTGATAGCGATGTTCAGACCATTGACCCCGTTGATCCAACAAACAGGCGATCGCCAATGTATTGGTAATATGTTGAATTTGTTCTCGCTCGAGTTCATTCCATTGCCGATCCTCCCGTTGCGTGACTAAAAACCCCATCAACATTTTTTGTTTGACCAGCGGTAGGATCAGTTGATGAGGTTGCGGCAGTACTTGCGATGCGGCTGATTCTAGCTGCGGATCGAGGGGATCGGGTAAAGAAGGAGCAAGACCTTGCAAGTATCCCTCATAGGGAAGAAAAGAGATCGGCTTCAACTCCGTCCAAGGAGTTGCCCGATCCGGGTAAGCGGCGATCGGAATCAGTTGGGTAAACGACCGGTCTAGATGATGTTCCGTCAGATAAACTGCACTCAAAGATGCTCCCAAAGATTGGGTCAACAAGGAGATTTGCGATCGACACAGTTCAATAAAGTCCGAACTGGCAGGCCTTAACATGAGGATAGAACTTAAGCGGGGACGTTAGGAATTCACAACATTAGACATTTAAGGAATACCCAAATTGAATTCCATTTTCCCTATTGTAGTGGTTTCCGCGACTTCAGTAGCTTTAACCGGTTCTACCGATGGGGATCTGCATAGGGATCGCGTCAGTATGATTAGGGAATTTTGTTGATTTATCTTAAGACTGATTGATTTTTTTCATAGAAACCGATATAATCTGCACGTATTTTGTAACCACAACTACATCTGTCTGCTAAAAGGGGAGGTAAGGAGATTTGGCTAGGAGACGTAAGCGCAAAAGTCGTCGTCGCCAGGAAGGACGGCGTATCCTCGAACAAGTTCCTCAGTATAGCATTGAAAGCGGAGAAGATAAACCCGTAACAGCAGCTCGAAAATTTATTCGCGCTCAAGGGATTATCCCACCCGCTTTATTATTGGTCAAGCGGAATGAGCATACCACGGATCGGTATTTTTGGGCAGAAAAAGGTTTATTTGGCGCTCAATATGTTGAGGAAAACCATTTTCTGTTTCCCAGTCTGAAACATCCGGATGACCTGCAACCCCCATCAATGCTACTGGGAGCTATCATAACTGAAGCCAAACAAGTTGATACACCTTATCCGATCGGATAGCAGCGTGTCAAGCTTCAGGTAACTCAGGGAGCTTATGAGGCAGAGTTTCAGCTTAACTCTGCCTCATCACAAAGCAAAGATTGTAAGGCTTTCTGAAGTTCAGCGAGTTCATCTCGGTGCGCTCTGACCGCAATCAGACTTTGCGCCACTTCCGTGGATTGCTCAAGAGATTGAACTTGTAGCTCCACTTGTTCAGTGCGATAAGCGCCCTTCCAGTAGAAAAGACCTGCACCCGGGGCAAGGAAGACGATCGCCCATAGGATTGGGGGAAAGTCAGACCATACGGTAGAAATTACAAGACTACCACAAAGTAGGCCAAGAGTAGCTAAAAAAGAGAGAAAAATGGCTAAAAACCAACTGGGTTGAACAGTTCCCTCAAAGGTGATTTTCTGGGTTTGGCTCTCTAGAGCTGTAACCTGGTAGGCTCGGTTGTCAAAATAGGTTTGCAGTTGGGGAAGTAATTCTTCTTCTGTGACGTTAGCTATGAGGGTGATTTCTTCTGTTCGGTCTTTAACGGAGGCTCGAATAAAGAAAAAGAGACCGATACACAGCAGAAGGGTCAGGATTAGGAGGGGAATTAAGGCAGGATTTTCGCCGATCATGTCAGGGTTTAAAGTATAGAAGAAGTTTTCAGTATTTTACGATGTGGCCATGAAGGTGAGAGAAGTTGGGGAACAGGGGCTTTTGCAGCGTCTCTTCCGGTTTTGTGCTGCCCATAGAGTGGGGGATGATGGGGCAGTACTGGATCTGACTCCAGGATACCGCATGGTGGTGACCACAGATGTGTTGGTGGATGGAGTCCATTTTAGCGATCGCACGACTCCCCCCCATGCCGTCGGATGGCGAGCAGTAGCCGCTAATTTATCAGATTTAGCGGCTATGGGCGCTTGTCCCCTAGGGATCACCGTGGGGTTAAGTTTAACGGCAGATACAGAGGTGGAGTGGGTTGAGTCACTTTATGAAGGGATGAACGACGGTTTAAAACCCCATGAGACTGCCATTATTGGTGGGGATGTAGTGCGATCGCCGGTTATTTCCCTTAGTATTACCGCTTTGGGACAAGTTAAACCCGATCGCCTCTGTCAACGCCATACGGGAAAACCTGGCGATCTGATTGTAGTCACAGGAGTTCATGGAGCCTCCCGTGCTGGCCTAGAATGTTTGTTAAATCCTCAGTGGTCGATGACTTTGTCACCGGGCGATCGCCAAAAATTTATTAAAGCGCATCAATATCCCAAACCGCGCTTAGATGTTCTACCCAAATTATGGAATTTAAAGCCGCAACGGATCGCCGGAATGGATAGCAGCGATGGGTTAGCCGATGCCTTAGATCAAATCTGTCGCGCCAGTGGCGTTGGCGCTAGGCTTGATTTAAGTCAAATTCCCACTGCTCAGGGTTTAACCTCTGTACTTTCTGAAGCAGAGATTCGCCATTGGACTTTCTATGGAGGAGAAGATTTTGAGTTGGTGTTGTGCCTTCCCCCAGAAGTCGCTCATCCTTTCGTGGAGACATTAGGGGAAGAGGCAGCCATTATTGGAGAATTAATCGGGGGCAATCGCATTGAACTGATCGATCGTAAGGATCGACAAAACCCCAATTTGACCTTAGATCGAAGTTGGGGATTCCAGCATTTTCCACTTTCATGAGGTACCGGTTAGTCCATTGCCTGTTGCCTTAACTAATCGTAGTACCAATCCGGATGGTCGATTAAAGGATTATCGTTATTGAAATTACCTGCATTGTGATAAGTACAGCTTAAGAAATATCCTTCCGCCCAGGTCCGATCGCCTCCCGGCCAACGGACGGGGCCACGATAAATACCACAACCGATCGCGGTACTTTCCCGCCATACCATCTGCGTATAATGACCGCAGACCCCCTGACAAGCTTGCGTGTTGTGGTTGTAATCCTTGCGTTCGTCATCCCAACGGGTGACGCTGCTGACCACAGAGCGATCGCTGCCTCCCGACCAGGCCAAATTTTCACCCAGTTTAGCCGCTCCACCTTGGAGTCCAGTACGATTACTGAACTGTTGCTGCCGCCAGGCGTTAGCACTGTGACCTTGGGAACCTCGGCTTTGATCGGCCCACTGTTGCGCCACTGCAGCCGCATCACAATTCCAGATGACCGCAGGTAAGGGAGGTAAGCCATTAGGAACGTAGCGATCGGCATCTTTGCGGGAGCGGTTGTGTTCGAGTAAAACTTGCTGAATTTCGCTGCGGGTGAGTTTAGACGTACGGGTAGCACAATCGGGAATGGGGATAGCACCCGGATTACGCTGATAACGGTTGTAAAATTGTGCCGCTGTTTCTCCTGAAGAAATCGCCATTTGAGTGTTCTCTCTGGGCTGATTGATGGGTTTTTGGATATCTCCAGATCCAGTAGCAGACAGGATATAGCCTCCGGAACCTTCAGCATCGTAAGCATTGACGATGAGTCGGTATATCCCATCCGCTGGAAATGTAACGGTCAATGCCGAATTGGTCGTATTTTCGTCGATATCGTCATTTGAGGCTAATAGGTTACCCTCGGAGTCGATGACCGCCAAAACCGTGTCAAAATCTACACTTTCTAACGTAATGGAAATGGACTGTCCTGCCTGTGCTTCAAATTCACAAATATCATATAAACTGCCATCCGACTCTAAAACGCGATCGCCCCTCTGCAATTGGCCACTACAATCGTAGGAAATACCTTGCGCTTGGACTGCAATGGGTTGAGCTACGGCGATCGCTACAGATGTTGCACTCAGAAAAATCAGGGGGTCTTGCCATCTCATTCGTCTGACCTACCTTGCTTTTTTTGATGGTTTCATTTCCTACTATAACGTCAGTTTTGGTTAAGCAGGCGATCGTCAGTTTGGGATGGGGAGGAGCAAAGGCAGTAGGCTAAAAGTGCGAACCATAAAGCTATCCCTTGCTCCATACTTAGTCTAGAAGAACTGTTCTGTGAAGTTGATGACTTCTGCCAAACCTTTGAACCTCTGTCGAATAGACCACTCCTATCATCAGGTCTCAAAACCCAGAATTGCTTGTCAAATCTCTGCTTGACTGACGTTAATTTTTAATTTTTAATTGAATCCGATGGGGACTCTCAGTCTGTAGTGGTATGGTTGACATCAGAGTTAAATCCTCTGGCTACCATGTACCATAACCCTATTGCCTCTTCCTTATTGCCTCTCCCCTATTCCCTAGCGCAAAGCGCATAATTTAACCGTGCGCCCTCTATTGCTACCCAAACGACGGGTGATGATTGCCGAGGCTTGTCTGATTGGATTAGTCTCTGGTTGTAGCGCCGTCTTACTCAGAAATGGCATAGGAACCTTGGGGGGGTGGCGGATCTGGCTTACCCAAATCTTCCCCGCTTGGTTTGTCTTACCCATCATAGGCATGACCTTTGCCTTTCTCTCCGGTTGTTTGATTGAAGCCTTTGCCACTGAAACCCAAGGGAGTGGTATTGCCCACGTCAAAGCCGTTCTCGAAGGAACCCCACTTCCTCTGGGTTGGCGGACTGCTCTGGTTAAGCTTACTGCTGGATTGCTTTCTCTCTCTTCTGGACTCACTCTCGGTCGTCAAGGGCCAACTGTACAAATTGGAGCTGCTTTAGCTTCGGAAATTGCGAGGATTTTCCCCACCTCTCCTAACCATCGCCGGCAAATGGTCGCCGCTGGTGCCGCCGCAGGACTGGCGGCTGGCTTTAATGCCCCGATCGCCGGCATGTTATTTGTATTAGAAGAATTACTCCATGATGTTTCGGAACTAACTCTAGAAACAGCGATCGGAGCCTCCTTTATCGGTGCAGTCGTCTCTCGCATCTTTGGAAATGACCTCGACCTTAATCGGGAAGTCAGTGCTTCGGTTGCCCATTTCTCTGCCCCAGAAATTCCGTCTTTCTTGATGCTAGGTATCCTAGCGGGAATTCTAGGTACACTCTTCAACCAAAGTATTATTACCAGCCTGACTCTCAATCGGCGCTTACCCCTGACTCTGCCTGCTCGCATGGCTTTAACTGGTTTAATTTCTGGCCTTTGTATTGCCTTATTGCCACAAACGTTTAATGACCATGCGGGTTTACGACAACTTTTGTTAGTTGGGGATCTTAAAGCTACTGAAGTCCTTCTTGCCTTTGTTGTTCATTTTTTACTCACCTGTTTAGCCTATGGTGCAGGGACACCTGGGGGACTCTTTGCCCCAACCCTAACATTAGGTGCAGCTCTTGGCTATTTGGTGGGTTACTCTCTAGGATTACCCCTCGGTATTTCTCCTGATACTTATGCCCTGGCGGGGATGGGAGCCTTTTTTAGTGCCGTGGGTAAAGTTCCCATGACCAGTATTGTGATTGTTTTTGAAATCACGGCAGATTTTAATTTGGTCTTACCGCTGATGATTGTGTCGGTGGTGGCCTATTTTGTATCCAGTTTGCTAGAGAAAAACTCCCTATACCAGCGTCTGTTGGTCTGGAATGGTATGGAAGCCCAAAGTCATCAACGAAAAACGCCAGAAGGCTTTGATGAATTGATTGCTGAGGATCTGATGCAACACCGGGTGGAAACCTTGAATCTCCATTTACCTTTAGATCAAGTGGTACAAGCGTTTTCTCGCTCTCATCATCGGGGATTTCCTGTGGTGCATGGAGGTCAGTTAGTCGGTATTGTTACTCAGGAAGATCTGAAGAAACGCAACATGAATCAGAAGGCCGTATTGGGGGAAATCATGACCCCCGATCCGGTGAGTGTTCCACCCTCTTGTCCTTTAAGTGAGGTGGTGTATTGTTTGAATCGTTATAAACTCAGTCGTCTTCCAGTGACTGAGGGACGGAGGTTAGTGGGGATTATTACCCGCAGTGATATTATCCGGGCGGAGTCAGATTTGCTCAGTGGTATCGGGCCAACCTTGGGGCCGGCTGGTGGGACTTCTTATGTAATTTATAGAACACAGGGGCCGGCAACGGGTAAGGGCCGGATTTTGGTTCCAGTGGTCAATCAACGCACAGCAGCTTTATTGTTACAGATGGCAGGGGCGATCGCCGCGGAACAAGATTATGAGTTGGAATGTCTGCAAGTCGCTTTGGTTTCCCATCATACTCCGGTCGATCAAGCTCGGGTCAGCTTTGATGCATTTCAACGCTGGACGAACTATACAGAAAAGTTGGGTGAACAGTTAGGCATTAGTGTCCATACTCAGGTGCGAGTCACCCATGATATTGGGAAAACGATTCTAGAGACGGTGAAGTATCGCCATGTGGATCTGTTGCTGATGGGATGGAAGGGAAAAACAACAACGGAGGGGCGCATTTTTGGGGATGTGGTGGATACCTTAATTCGTCAAGCCCCTTGTGAAGTGGTGTTGGTGAAGTGGGCTACTCGTGGACAACAGGCGAAATGGCATTTTAATCGCTGGTTACTGCCGTTGGCAGGAGGGCCGAATGCGATCGCCGGTGCTGAGTTGTTACCAGGTTTAATGCGCTTGCGATACATTCAGTTCAAATCTAAAGGCCACAATTGGGATCAGCCCTTTTTTCCCCCAGAAATCCAATTGTGTCAGGTCTGTTCTCCAGAACAGAAAGCCCAGGTTTCTGGGATGTTGGAAGAGGTGCAGCAGTTTTTGTACGGTCGCTTAAAATCAGTTTCTTTGGTGTCTGGAGACAGACACAAGGAAGAGTTAAGATTACCTAAATTGAGTCGGGTACAGCTCATCTCTGAACAGGTCAGCGAAGCCATTATTCAACAAGTCCAAAAATCCCACATTGATGTCGTGATTATGGGAGCATCACGAGAAGGTTTACTCAAACAGGTGATTAAAGGCAACATTCCAGAGGCGATCGCCTCCGGATGCGATTGTACGGTGATTTTAGTGCGTCAAGCTATCTCTCTAACTTGATCTTAACTGACTACCCATTTTTATTAATTGATACAGTGCTTTGCTTGCGTTATGAGGGACAGTGTTGAATCCTCAAAGCTATGTACCAAAAGCCTATTCCCTAGCGCAAAGCGCTATATTACTGAGTGTCTCTGCGTCCTAACTCATAAACCCCACAAGCAACACAGGCCAATAATCCCATGCTAATGGCCCAACTGTTACCTAATGTTGCTTCTACGGCCCAATTAAATAAACCACCGACGATGAGAAAGGGAATAATACTAAATAAGGAGGCATAAAAGGCATTTTGTGCTTCTCGACTTGCCCTCGTGCGTTCAAATTCCTCCACTGAGGTATAGAGACTGCGTTCGGCAAAATTAAACCACCGAGTTAGTTGCAGCATTATCCAATCACTAATGGGAGAAAAGCCTAAGTAAAGACCCAGAGACCAAAGGGTGGTTCCGGCGATCGCCGTTGTATTCAGTGAAAAGGAGAAGGGGAAAATGTCGGTGAGCATGAAGACAGGCTGTTTGAATGCAATTCTACCTAGTGTAATCAATTCTCCAACGTTTGCATTAAGGATTCAAAAAATAGATTAATGCTGTATAGGATCATACTCCATTGATTTTGGAGAATGTCCAGGGTGATGGCGCGATCGCGTGAGCGATACGGAGTATTATTACCCCTGATGTCAATTAAGGTATTATGCTTAAAATAGAGAACCTGCAAGTCTTCTACCACTCCAAACGCACCAAAAGGCAAATTCAAATTAATTGCGGCGATCTCTCTTAGGGTTTGATCGAGATGTTCTGAGGTAACTTTATCGCTTAACTCGATAAACAATTGTAAAAATTCTTGCGTGGCAAAATCCTCGCTCTCATGCAGTTTAGGTAAAATACAAAATTGCCAATCGATAGGGAAACCATCTAAAAGATAAAAGCGGGCAAGCAGACCATAATAGGGAACCTCTTCTGTGGGTTCAATCCATTGATTTTCGATTTCCCAAGAAGTTAGGATCTCTTGAATGGAAACCAATAATTCATGGGGGCGCTCTGAGGTCTCCATGATTTACTCTACTTACTGTAATCGAGTTGCGTAACTACATTACTGTGCGCCGGTAATCGGCTATTGGCAATTCTCTTGACTGTGAGTTTGAGACCTAAACCAATCAAGACACACAATCCTGGATAGTGCCTCGGATTGAGATCGTTGGCTTGTAGATAATCGCGTAGTTTAGTCTTATTCTCCTTCGCTGAATCCTCTTGAAGATCGTCTCGTTTCTGCAAGAGTTGCATATCGACTTGTGCCTGAGTGATAATCGTTTGAGCCATTTCATTGAGACGATAGTAATAATATTGGTCAGCATTCACAAAACCTTCCCTTCTTAAGAGATAATCGCGAATTTGATCTCGGGCTTTTTCTTGGTTAGAAAAACCAAATTTTTTCGCCATAAATCCAGTTTTTACCGATCGACCTGTAAGTTTTTTATATCGTTCATTAACACCTAATTCTTCATCAACAAAATCATTCTTCCGCTTACGCCAACCAAAATATTTAGCTAGAGCCACTGTACCGCCAATTACCCCAGCAACAGCTAATGTTATCCATCCAATCGGCCCTAATCCAGCTAATAAGAGAGCGCCACCGAGCATCATGGCGGTTCCTTTGGCAATTCTGGCTGCACCCAGCTTTTTGTCCCAACCTTGGTTTGTTGCTCCTAGTTTCGCCCCTTTCTTCAGGTCAGTATCGAGGTGAGGATCATCACTGTTGCTAATTTCTTCTAAATCTTGTTGATTTTGCCCAGCTTGACGATATTGACTAATCCCAACTCCGACGTTAATGGCTCCTCCAACAATGGCAAAGGCTCCTGCTGCGGAGGTTGCTGCTGCGGTCGAAAGTCCACTTCCGAGCTTATGGAGTATGCCTGTATTTTCGACTGCACTGGATAAGGTGACCAGTCCGGTACTGGTATAGCGGCCGATGTCAGCGAGGGTAGTGCCTAGCTTACCGATGCGAGTTTTATAGAGACCCAGATCATTATTGGCTAAAAGTTCTGTATATTCTCGATAGGCTGTAATCAGTAATCCTACGACTCCCAACAGGGAGCCAATTTCACTGCTCCAATCTGCGACGACTTGACCCCCAACGAGATTGGCCAAATGAGACGTAGAGGCAGAACCAATGGCAGCAATCGCGCCACCGAGTTCAGACATATCCTGGATAAAGGTCTCATCCCAGGGGTTGACTGCCCTAATGGTTTGCAGTGCGTCAGAAAATTTTGTCCAATCAAAGCCTTTACGACCCAACTTGCTCAGTTGTCTGGATTTGAGTTTAGATTTGGCTTCAGCTAAGGAAAAGTTACTGACCCCTAGCTGAGATAAAATCATGGCTCTTTGCAGAGGCCCTTGTCTTTTATAGAGATAAAAAATGTCGGAGTAACCGGAGGTACTGGCTTTGTGTTCAATCCAATTATCAACGGGGATTAAGAGAGATAAGAGTTGTTTTTCTTTTTTGTTTTTCTCTTCTAATAATTGATTTTTGGCATCTTTTAATTCTGAAATTTTTTGTTCTAGTTTAATTTTATCGGGGGTGAGGGGAGCTTTGTGAGAGGGCGGTTGGTTGCGATCGCTCTGTGACTCAGAATTGTCTGTATTGGGGGGTGAGGGAGCCTGCTGGGTGGGGGGTTGTATGGTTCGGTTGGATGTGGAGTCTTGGGGTGCTTCTGTGCCAGAGGTTAGGTTATCACGCTGGATCGTCGATTGGCGCTGCAACAGGTGAGCGGGTTTCCAGGGAGTGATGGGAGAGCGATCGCCTAATGGTTGTAAGGTTGAGGAGAGATGTCCCCAGTTGAGGTTTTGTTTGGGTGGAGTAGGAGATTGGGGTTGAGGAGATCGCCGAATGGTTCCCAAAAGGGGAGATTTGTGGGGCGGGGAAATACTGCGGTCTTGCCGAGCGAGACGCTTGGGATAGAGGCGATCTGTGGGATTTTCGGGAGCAGAGGGCGATTGATATAAATTCTCTTGCGGCGCTAAAGTCGAAACTTTGTCCCACACTTCCCTAGAATCCACCGGTAGACGTTGGACAGTCGAAGAAGACGGAGTATTGTGTTGGCTCAGTTCAGGGGTTGTCTTCACCCAAGGACGGGACTTAGGCAATTGGGTTTTAGGCTGTACAGTTTCCTGAACGGTTCGTTTGCGTCGAATTTTCATGATTTGCCATGGCCAATTTACGGCCCTACCGCCCATTATATAGCCTTGAGGGAGTTGTCATTGCCATCCCAGGGAGGCGGATCGCCCATGTCAGTTAACCACGGAGGCACTGAGAAAGAGAGAAGGGATATAATTACCGGTTATCTAAAAGAAACCGGTTATCTGAAAGAATGGGCTGAATTTCTTCAGTTTACGTCATTATTACTTCAGGCATTGCAAGAATCGGGTGTGGAATGAGATGGTGTGCCCTTTGACTCTGCTCAGGGCACACGACTTTATCATGACTACATGATGACTACCACTTACCCATTTTTTGCCTTAGGTTTGTGGGTGGAAGCCACAGAAAGTTCTTTCAACTGGCGATTATCCACGGTTGCAGGAGCATCGGTGAGCAAACACCGCGCTTGCTGGGTTTTGGGGAAGGCAATCACATCGCGGATAGAGTCTTCACCGGCAAGAAGCATTACCAGTCGGTCTAAGCCATAGGCAATTCCGCCATGGGGAGGCGTTCCATATTCAAAGGCTTCTAGGAGAAAGCCAAATTTATTATGGGCTTCTTCGGGGGATAATCCGATCGCCTCAAACACTTTTTCTTGAATCTCCCGTTGGTAGATCCGCACGCTTCCCCCACCAATTTCATTGCCGTTATAGACCAGATCGTAGGCTATGGCACGGGCGCTTTTGATGTCGTCTAAGTCTTCTGGGTTGGGGGAGGTGAAGGGGTGATGCAAGGCTTCGAGACGCTTTTCATCAGCATTCCATTCAAACATGGGGAAGTCGGTGACCCAAATGAGATTAATTTGATTGTCGTCAATTAATCCCATTTGTTTACCAATGACTTGCCGCAACCGGTCTAGGGTTTTGTTCACTGTGGCGGTATCGCCAGCTCCAAAGAGGAGTAAATGACCGGCTTTGGCTCCAGTGCGTTGCAGGATTTCCTGTTTTTGTTCAGCACTCAAGTTATCTTTAATCGCGCCAATGGTGTCAATTTCTCCATTTTCACGGACACGAATATAGGCTAGACCTTTTGCTCCGGCTTCAGTGGCTTCTTTGAACAGTTCGCCGCCGGGTTTAATGGCTACATTGGAAATGTTATCGTTGCCGTTGGGAATGGGCAAAATTTTCACCGCGCCACCAGCGGCAACGGCTCCGGAAAAGACTTTAAACCCGCACTCTTTGACGACATCCGAAACTTCGACTAATTCAAGTCCAAATCGGGTATCGGGGCGATCGCATCCATAGCGATCCATAGATTCTTTGTATGTGATGCGGGGAAAGGGTCGGGGGATATCAATGTTTTTAATAGTTTTGAAGATATGACAAACCAATCCTTCATTGAGATTAATGATGTCTTCTTCAGACATGAAGCTCATTTCCATGTCCAATTGGGTAAATTCGGGCTGGCGATCGGCTCGTAGGTCTTCATCCCGGAAGCAGCGCGCAATCTGATAGTACCGGTCAAGCCCGGAGACCATTAGTAGCTGTTTGAACAGTTGGGGCGATTGAGGTAAGGCGTACCATTCCCCGGCATTCACGCGACTGGGAACCAAGTAATCCCTTGCTCCTTCTGGGGTAGAGCGCGTTAGGATGGGCGTTTCTACTTCCATGAAGTGTTGTTCGTCTTCTAAGTAGCGACGGATCGCCTTTACGACTTGGTGGCGCAGTTGCAAGTTGCTACTCATGCGATCGCGTCTCAAGTCTAAATAGCGATACTTCAGCCGCAAATCTTCCCGCACAGCCTCCTCTTCATAACTGGAGACCTGAAATGGCATTTGCCGGTTAATTCCATTGAGTAGCTCAATTTTGTCGGCGTAAATCTCGATTTCTCCCGTGGCAATTTTGGGGTTGAGTGAATCTTCGGGTCTCTGGGTGACTCGCCCCTGAATTTGCACCACGTACTCATTGCGCAGTTTTTCTGCTAATTCATAGGAGTCGGGGGTTCGGTCTGGATCGCTTACAATTTGCACGATTCCGGTGCGATCGCGCAAGTCCAGAAAAATTACACCACCATGATCGCGACGGCGATCGACCCAACCACACAGGGTTACCGTCTCGCCAATGTTTTTTCCTTGTAATTCTCCGCAGTAGTGGGTTCGCATGGTGGTTCCTAGCGTTCAGTAGAGTTCTTGCTTAACACAACTTCCCCATTATCCAACAAGAATGGCGGTACTGGCGATCCAAAAATTTTTCCTTGACAACTCGAAGTCATTATGAGTATGATTCAATTAATCCAAATTCATAACGACTTCGTTTTACTTGTCTGTCAGGAGATCAACACTTATGTTGCAGAATAAAGAAGGCCAAACCGTACCCAACGTCAGTTTCCGCGCTCGCGTCAACAACGAATGGAAAGACATCAGTACTGATGAGCTATTTGGTGGCAAAACGGTTATCGTCTTTTCCCTTCCTGGAGCATTCACCCCTACCTGCTCCTCTACCCATGTTCCTGGATATAACGAACTTGCGGACGTTTTCAAAGCTAACGGAGTTGATGAAATTATCTGCGTATCCGTTAACGATACTTTTGTAATGGATGCATGGGCGAAAGATCAAAAAGCCGATAAAATCACCTTCATTCCCGATGGTAACGGAGACTTCAGTGCTGGCATGGGTATGTTAGTAGACAAACAAGACCTCGGGTTTGGTCAACGCTCTTGGCGCTACTCCATGCTCGTCAAAGATAAAACCATTGACAAAATGTTCATCGAACCGGAAAAACCCGGCGATCCTTTCGAGGTTTCCGATGCAGAAACCATGCTCCAACATATTAATCCCAGCGCCGTTAAGCCGAAAATGGTTTCTCTATTTACTAAAGTTGGCTGTCCCTTCTGCGCTAAAGCCAAAGCCTTGCTACAAGAAAAGGGATTAGAATACGAAGAAATCGTACTCGCCGATGCTGTAAGCACCCGCTCTCTTCAAGCGATTACTGGCAAAATTACGGTTCCCCAAGTCTTCATTGATGGTCAACATATTGGCGGTTCAGACGATTTAGCGGCTTACTTCGCGTCTTAGAGATCGCGCAACCGAGAAACCGGGTTTCTACTTGTACATTCTAGTGTCCTTATTCACAGGAATAGAAACCTGGTTTCTTGCCCCCTCACTACACAATTTCCTCTACATGAAAGGCGCTATAAAAAAATGCCTTATCTTGATCGTAGAGATGATGGGCTAAGTCAGAAAGGGGGCGAATTTGACTCGACCATTCTGGGGAACAATGGCGAGGAACCAATAAATTCCAATAGGCTAATCTGCCTCCTTTACGGCCTTTTTGAATCAGTTGTTCCAGAATCTGGTGATAAGACTCTAAAGACATATATTCAAACATATCACTGAGATTGTAGCGATCGATTGTCTGGTTGGGTAACTGATCGAGAAAGGCTTCTACAGAACACTGATGCCATTCTAGGCGATCGAGGTTAGCACGAATTGTGTCAAAGTGTTCTGGACGCAGGGCATAGGGCAGTGCGGTGGTATGATGGCCGGTTAAAATCCATTGTAAATAGGGATTATCCGCCGGGTTAAGCTGAGTTAGGGCATATTCAGCGCGATCGAAAATTCGTTCAGCGACATTGGCATTCACATATTGGAAAAAACTGGGGTCTCGCCCTAAATTTCCCATTACCGTGCGGGAGAAAAAGAGGCGAAACATCCATCGCCATCGTCGGCTATTCCAAACCTGATTATAAAATAATTGGCGCTCTTCTAGGATTCCTCCTTGCAAGAGTTGTTTAATCTGTTTTTTGCCATGGACTAAGGGTAAAATATAGCGGCGGAAAATCTCAAAGTAGTGCTCAAATTTACCACTATTTCCGATTCCCATGGCAATCAATTGTGGGCGATCATCCCAAAACTGTTTTACTGTGGGGGACAGGTAAGGACGACAGCGCTGATAAAGGGTTTTTCTGTGTGTTGGTTCTGTACTTTCAGTTGGACTACCCATGAGAGATAATAGCTCTGGATGAGTTAAACAGCGATAGGCTGCAACCCTTAATTCTAAACAGGCCAGTTGTGCTAAACTCAGGTCTAGGGCAATGACTCGCTCTGGCGATCGCGTTAACAGAGCTAAAGTATTTTCACCGGCTGAGGCGATCGATAAGCAGGTATCTCCCGGTTGAATCGCTAAACCTTCTAGGAGGATATCAGCATCTTCCCAACATTGACCATAGCGAATCTGGGAGAATTGGGCACGCTCTTCGATTTCGCTAGACATGACGGTTCCCCCATGTCAATGGGTCAGGTCTTTATCAAGCGGGTAGGGGGAATCGAACCCACTCTCATATTATAAGCTAATGTTGTCCAAATGGCTAGAAGCTCTACCAAATCTACCTTATAGAACCTCGAAAGGAAAATAGGTAGAAAATAGGTAGATGTCTGACACACACTTTAAGCAGGCATGGAATTTGGTTAATGAGTATTTCCACTCGAACCAAATTGACCCATCCAAATACGTTGACCATGAGTTAGTGAGGATTTACCTCAAAGCTTGCCAGAAGTCAACCCCAAAGGGCATCTCTATCAGTAAGAAAGGTAACCGGCTATATCTCCGGTTTAAGACATCTAGCAAATCCGCTACTGCTGATAATTCCTGCAACGAAGACTTCACTCGCGATGGGTGCATTAATACCTTGGCGAAAGTCCTAGCAGTCTTTGACAAACTCAAAGAAATTGAAACAGAGTCTGAGTTTTGGTCATGGTACGAGTCGGAAATCAAGGGAGCTATTTCTCTTGAGAATGACATCATTACGATCGGCGATGCCATTGAGATGGTGAAGAAAAACTACCTTTCTGGCTACGACAAGTGTGACAGGGATAGGAGTAACGAAAAGCTGAGAACTAACACCTTGGCTAATTACCATTCAACTTATGGTAAACACTTTGATAAACTCAATCCCAAGCTTCAACTTACTGGTGAAAATATCATTTCCGAACTTAACCGGAACTGGTCTCAATTGTTCTCTATCTCTGGCTCTCAGACCTTGTGTTCCAAAGGGTTCAAAAATGCCTATACAGGTATTGTCAAGCTCTTGAGGGATGCCAAGCTTTCATCAGAGCTGGACAAAGTTACCAGCTATTTTGGGAAATTGAAGGTCACTAGGAAAACAAAAATGCAAGCCATTGACCTTGAAACCTTCCTAGACTTTAGGGCTAGAGTATTGGGGCTAAATGGTTATGAGCTAACTGAAGCTCAATGGCGTAACATTGAATCCCGTAAGTCATGGATGAAAGCTATTTGCTTTAATCTCCTTTACGGTTTCAGGTGTTCTGAATTCA